>CAYTWI010000003.1:0-83654 GCA_964442045.1 uncultured Bifidobacterium sp. | reverse complement strand
CTAATAAAAAAGAATATTGATACTACTAAAATGGCATTATAATTGCAAAACCAAGTGCTGCCTAAAGCACACCATTCAACATGAAATTAGAAAGCCACAATTTAGTTAAACGTTATAAAAAAAGAACCGTAGTAAACAATGTATCCATTGAAGTAAATCAGGGCGAATGCGTTGGTTTATTAGGACCCAACGGAGCAGGAAAAACAACTACTTTTTACATGACAGTGGGCTTAATAAAACCAGATGAAGGCACTGTAACATTGGATGGGGAAGATTTAACCGCTTTACCTATGTATAAAAGAGCCCAGAAAGGTTTGGGTTATTTACCACAGGAAGCAAGTATATTCAGAACACTAAGCGTGGAAGATAACCTAAAAGCGGTAATGGAATTAACTGATATGAGCAAGGAAGAGCAACGTGACAAGCTGGAATCATTGATAGATGAATTTACTTTACACAAAGTGCGTAAAAGTCCGGGTAATGTATTAAGTGGTGGTGAAAGGCGCAGAACAGAGATAGCACGTGCCCTAGCCGTTAACCCCAAATTTATCCTGTTAGATGAACCTTTTGCAGGTATTGACCCTATTGCCGTTGAAGATATACAGGTAATTGTAGCCAAATTAAAACACAGAAATATCGGTATTTTAATTACCGACCACAATGTACACGAAACCCTTTCTATTGTGGACAGAGCTTATCTTCTATTTGAAGGTAAAATATTAAAATCGGGCACCGGGCAGGAGTTGGCCGATGATGAGATGGTACGTAAAGTTTACTTAGGACAAAACTTTGTTTTAAGGTAAACCACGCAAGCCAATTAATACATTAGTTTAGCTATTTTACCTTTACTGCCCACTAAAAAAACGGCATTCCCTTTTTTGGCCCTGCGCACAGTATTGAATGATAATTTGGAAATATTTTTCCATTCCCTTTCCCGGTAATTAAAAACATCTGCACCATTGGTGCCGCAAGCTATAAAACTATTAATACTTAACTTTTCAATACACGACCGATAACCAAAAGGTTGCGTTCCGGCATCCTCATAATAAAGGTTAACTCCAATTTCATCAAAGTTTTTATACCTCACACTATCTTGCAGGTAATTACCGCCAACAGCTATTGTAGCTTTATTGCTGACCGCAAACGAAAAAGCGCCTTTTGAATTAGCTCCCTGTTGTATTAACAGGTTGGTTTTATGGCTTGCCTTTTGTAACGATTTAAAATGGTAAAAGCTTGATTTCATTCCACCCGTTACAAAACCAAAATCCTTGCTTCCCCAACACCGTAAACTGGTGCCGCTGGCTGCAAACACGGCTTCTCCTCCACCGGCAACAGGTGTATATTTTTCATTAATGCTTTGCCAGGTATTACCTCCATCCAAAGTATATAGCATAAAAAAATGCTTGTGAACAGGGTCACCAACCAATATGCCTTTTTTATCATTCCAAAAATCCATGGCATCTAAAAAAATAGCAGTATCCATATTTTTATAAACCTCTTTCCATGTTTTGCCGCCATCCGTTGTTTTTAAAATATAAGCAGGGGCTCTTGTGCTCATTACAATGGCATTGTTAGCATCAAAGGCTTCTATATCCCTGAAATCGCAGGTTTCGTAACCAGACAGTTTATCAAAGTAAAAAGTTTTACCGCCATCTGTACTTTTGGCAACCGTTCCGTTGTTACCGCTGGCCCAAACAATGCTATCATTTACCACGCTTAAACCCCTGAACGAAGTTTTATGCAATACAACGCCCCCATTCAAAACAAAAGTGTTCGTATCGCACAAAACAATACCTGTTTGCGCTGCACACCATTTTGTAAGGAATAAAAAAACAATAATAAAAACCTGTTTCAACTTTGACATAAACCAAAAGTACAAATAGTAACACCAATTTACCAACGGTATTTCCATTTTTAAGCTAATCTGCTACATTTGTTTTTAATGATACAAAAACCAATTGCTTTACTTTTTGCCCTGGTATTTTTTATACAAGCAAAATCACAGAATACACCAACCGTTATTACCAATGCTAAAATTCATATAGGTAACGGACAAATAATAGAAAAAGGCACCCTTGTTTTCAGCAATGGAATTATTGAATATGTAGGCACAGACAATAACACTTTTTATAAAACAGCCACCATTATAAATGCCGAAGGCAAACACGTTTATCCGGGCTTATTTGCCTTAAACAATGTAGTTGGGCTAAATGAAATAGATGCCGTAAGAGCCACCCATGATTTTAATGAAAACGGAAGCATAAACCCCAACGTGCGCGCGCAGATTGCCTTTAATACCGATTCGAAAATTTTGCCTACACTAAAATTTAATGGCATACTATTTACACAGGTAACCCCGCAAGGCGGTTTAATTAGCGGCTCTTCAAGTATTATGAAAACCGAAGCCTGGAACTGGGAAGATGCTACCATACAAAAAGATGATGGCATACATATGAACTGGCCGGAACAAAACCCATGGGGCAATCTGGAAAAACAGAAAGAACAAATTGAAAAACATACCCAATCGCTCAAAAACTTTTTAACCGAAGCCAAACATTATTGCCTAAATACACCTGCTGTTTCAAATATCCGTTATGAGGCCATGCGCCCCATATTCAATAAATCAGCCAGGCTGTTTGTGCATGTAAATACAGCCAAAGGCATTGTTAATTGCATACAGTTTTTTAAACAGCAATTTCCCGAAATTGAATTGGTGCTTTTTGATGCAGCTGAAGCAAACTACTGCATCGATATCATAAAAGAAAACAATATAAAAGTAGTTATTACCAATATACACAGCCTGCCAAGCAATGCCAGTAAAGATGTTGACCAGCCTTACAAAACAGTAGCACAGTTATTTAATGCCGGAATAACCGTTGCTGTAGCACGCAATGGAAGCTGGGAAGCACGTAATGTAATGTTTAATGCAGGCACGGTAGCGGCTTACGGTATAAACCCGGAACAAGCATTACAAACCATTACTATGAATGCAGCAAAAATAGTTGGTTTGGATAGTTTGTACGGAAGTCTGGAAAAAGGTAAAAAAGCCAGCCTTATTATCAGCGATGGGGATGTATTGGACATGAAATCAAACAATATTGTTCAGGCCTTTATCAATGGCGAAGCATTAACTATTGACAATGAACAAAAAGCTTTAGCCAAAAAGTTCCAGCATAAATACGGTATAAAAAACTAAGCAGTTATCCGTTGGCGTACCGTTTCATACAAGGCAATACCGGCAGCTACGCTTACATTTAACGACTGAACGCCAAACTCTAAAGGAATTTTAGCCATTTCAGTACATTTTTTTATCACCTCAGGGCTGATACCCGTTTCCTCATTACCCATTATAATAGCAACAGGGCCGGTTAAATCAAGCTGATGAAAATTCTGGCTTGCCTTTTCAGTACAAGCTATGGTTAAAATGCCACTTTGGTTAAGCAACTCCATAACCGTTTTATAATTTTTTTCCCTGCAAATTGGAATATGCATCAATGCACCTGCCGATGTTTTAACAGCATCTTCATTAATAGGTGCATTATCATTGGTTGGAATTACAATAGCATTTACACCTGCACAGTAGGCAGAACGCGCTATAGCTCCTAAATTTCTTACATCGGTAATTCTATCCAACACCAGAATAAATGGCGTTTTTCCGGCTTCAAACAATTGCGGTATAATGTCTTCAATTTTTTGAAATGTAATAGGCGATAAATAAGCAATGACTCCCTGGTGATTTTTTTGCTGTAAAAAAAAGAATTTCTCTTTGGGAGCATATTGAAACGGAACATCAAACTCTTTACATTTACTAATAATCTCGTTTAATAAATCGCTTTTGGTTGCCTGCTGAATAACTATTTTATTAATATCCTTAGCTGCAACCAGAGCTTCCAATACAGCGTGCTGTCCGTATATTAACTGACTATTATCTATTGGTTTACTTTGATGTTTAGGGTAAAATGCCATGGCCGCAATTTAGGCCAAATGTTTTATAAATAAGTCTGAACGCAAAAAAACAAAAGCCTTTTGCCATTACTTTAACAGGCATTCAAACCAAAAACAAATATTATTTACCTGACTATATAGCATTTACAAAAACAGGTGTATTTTTGATTGTTCAATTTTATTGGACTATTGGCAATAACACATTAGCATAACCTGTTTTGATATTAGTTTTTGATTTGATTATTTGCATAAAAATAAACGAATGACCGTAATGGATATAAAAATTGTAAACTGCACCTTAAAACACAGGGCTGTTTTAGCCGAGTTGGGCGCAAGTACATTTTACGAATCATACAAGGATGAGAACACGGAACACGATATGCAGTTGTATATTGAGAACACGTATACCATTGATAAAATACAAGAGAACCTAAAAAACACCAATGTTATTTATTTTTTAGCTTATACACAGGATGGGGAAGCCGGATATGTTAAACTACTACTCAATCAATTCAATCCTAAACTAAACGGTTCGAGTGCCGAGTTAGAAAAAATATATGTAAAACAATCGTTTCAACGACAAGGTATAGCCCACCAATTACTGCAACACACTATTCATTTTTGCAAAGAGCATAACTACCAAAACCTATTTTTAGGCGTATGGCAGGAAAATGAAAAAGCCCTTCAGTTTTACGCCAAAGAAGGTTTTGTAAAATTTGATACCCGTAAATTTAAATTAGGTGAGCGTATTTGCGATGACTACATGCTCAATTTAGCCCTATAATAACTCGTCTTTTTGTAATAAAGCCAGTTTCATAATGGCTGCCACACTCATACTATCCGTAATGGTTCCATCCATTACCATTTGGTAAACCTCTTTAAAAGGTAATTTTTTTATTTGCAGTTGCTCCGTATCCTCCGGCTCCGCCTCTTTTTGCACCAAACCTTTAGCCACATAAATAATAGCCAGCTCATCACTTACAGAATTGCTTAAATGCATACGCAATAACTCTGTCCAATGCTCCGCTACCAAACCACATTCTTCCAACAGTTCCCGTTTGGCACTTTCAATAGGCTCTACCCCAATTATTCCTCCACCTTCAGGAATTTCCCAGCTGTAAACATTTAAAGGGTATCTATATTGGCCTACAATCCAGGTATTATTATTTTCATCCAAAGGAATAACACCAATGGCCAGGTTTTTAAAATGAACTTTTCCATATATACCATCATTACCACTCGGGTTCACCACTTCATGGTGTTGCACCTCTATCCAGTTATTTTCATAAGCAGTGGTAATACTTTTGGTTTGCCATGGATTATGTGTTTCTTCAATCATAACCTATGATTCTACTTTACGTACAAAAGTTTTCCATTGTTTTCCTTTTTCATAAAAAGGTTTACATGTTTTACATTCCGTATTCATGGCTTCATATAACTGAAGGGTATCGCCTTTTGCTTCCCAAATGAACAATTTCGATTCTTTGGTTGTAATATTACTTATTTCCATCAAATCATTTTCACTCATAGAAGCTCTATCATTATTAATAAATGTTTGATAGCTCTGGAAACCGTCAATACCATTTACTTCATTCATGGCTGTAAACTTTACCCCGTAATTATTGGTTAAATCAGTAAACTCTCCTTCAAAAAGGTGTTTGTTAATAGCATATTTTAAAGCCGGCAGGTCACTATTGGCTTTTACTATCGGGTTATTGATTGCCCTTACATAGGTAAAAGTTTTTTTAGCCGCTGAATCGTAGTAAAACAATTTATCATCCTTGCTTACAAATAAATTACTATGAGGCATATGCGACAAATCCTGAACAGAAGCTTCCGTTAAAGAAATACTATCAAACTTCGATTTCCAAAACTCCACATCCCCGTTCACCAGTATAATGCTATCAGCATTTTTATCAATAATAATTTCACTACACAAAAACTGCTCAAAACCATGAATGGTTTTTGTTTTATGCACATGGTTTAATACTGACTCCAATAACCAATGTCCATAAATTTGAGGAGGTTCAACTGTTTTTACTGCTTCTTTTGGCGCTTCATTTCCGCATGAAACAAAAATGGTCACAACAAAAGCAATAATATAATGGGTAATTTTTTTCATTTACATTAAAATAATAGGTACGAAAATAAGGAAAGTAGCATCCAGTTTATGCACAAATTAAGGCTTAATTACCAAATTATCAATGAGCCTTACCTCTCCGCAAAACACAGCAGCCAATATAACCGCATTTAAATGTGCCGAACTATCACCACTTAATAATTCAAGTGTCTGGCTGTTATAAATATTAAAGTACTCTACCTGTAAACTTTTATTGGCACCAATAATAATAAGTGCATTTTGCACCAATTGTTCAATAGTATATGAACCCCAGTTTTCCTGTATATAAAAAAGAGCTTTTGAAATAGCTGTTGCTTCTTCGCGTTGCAGTTTATTTAAACGTACGTTCCTGCTGCTCATAGCCAGGCCATCTTCGTGCCTTACGGTTGGTTCAAGACATAATTCAATAGTTGGATAATGTCTCCTAATCAATTCTGCCACAACCATTACCTGCTGGTAATCCTTTTGTCCGAAGAATGTTTTATCAGGTTTTACAATGTCAAACAACTTAGCTACAATGGTTTTTACCCCATCAAAATGGCCCGGTCTTTTTTCCCCCTCTAAAACCGTAGTAATCAAACCAAAATCTTCTGTATTTTTTAGCAAGCCGTCAGGATACATCTCTTCCACACTCGGCATAAATAAAACATGGCAACCCGCCTCTAACAATAGCTTAATATCTGCATCAGCCGTTTTCGGATATTTCTCTAAATCAGTAGTATTATTAAATTGAGTAGGGTTTACAAAAATACTACAAATACATATGTCTGTTTTTTGTACACTTTTATTAATTAAGGAAATATGTCCCGGATGCAAAGCACCCATTGTAGGTACAAATCCTATGCTTAATCCCTTCGCTTTTTGCTCATTTACATAGTTTTGTACCGCCTGAACAGTTTTAAATACAATCACTTTACTTTGATTTACAGCCGTTTGTTTATTTTTACGAACTTTTTTGCGGTCAATATTAAACAATATATTAACATTATCGTAAATTTGCCTACTTTTTTAAAAAGAAAGTTATTTAGTATGTCTAAGAAAAAAGTTCTTTTTATCTCGTCAGAAATGACCCCTTATTTGCAAGTAACCAACGTTGGTGAATTAGCAAGAAGATTGCCACAAGCAATTCAAGAAAAAAACAATGAAATACGCGTGCTTATGCCTCGTTTTGGCTGCATAAACGAAAGACGCAACAAATTACACGAAGTTGTTCGTTTATCAGGTATCAATATAACTATTGACGATAACGATAACCCACTTACCATTAAAGTTGCTTCGCTACAGGAAGCCAAAATGCAAGTGTATTTCCTAGATAACGAAGACTATTTCCACCGTAAATTTGTTTATACCAACGATAAAAACGTATTTTTTGATGATAATGACGAGCGTACCATATTTTTCTGTAAAGGTGCTCTTGAAACGGTAAAAAAATTAGGCTGGCAGCCAGATATTATTCACTGCCAGGGTTGGATGACCAGTTTAATTCCGCTTTACTTAAAAACTATTTACAAAGACGAACCTGTATTTAGAAATGCTAAAGTTGTTTATTCTGTTTTCGAAAATCAGTTTGAAGAAAATTTAGGTAAAGATTTTGCCCGCAAAGCAGGGTTAAACGAAATTGATACCAAACAAGTTGCCTCATTAGTTAACTCTGATAGCACTGCCTTATACATAACAGGAATTACTCACGCTGATGCAGTAGTAACAGCCAGCGATGAAATAAATGCCGAAGTAGCTAAATTTATTAAAAAACAAAAAGGTAAATTAATGTTAAATCATGTTGAAGGTGCTTATGGCGAAGCTTATGACCAACTATATGAGAATTTACTTGAAAGGCAGAATTAAACTAAACAGCGCTATCAAAAATCTTATTTTCATTGGGTGCTTTATTGTTATAGCTACCTTATCTGCCTGTAAAAAAGATACTAATACTTTAGGAGTTGATTTTATTAACCCCGACAGTACTTTTAGTACATCTTATAAAAGTTTTTTACTAAGCGGTTATACCGCTAAAATGGATTCCTTGCCAACATATAACCAGTCGTTATATATGCTAGGAGCTATTAATGATCCTGTTTTTGGTATATCAAAAGCTACTATTTTAACATCTTATTCTATTCCTAACAATGCAGCTTCATTCAGTTTTGGAAGCGTAGGCTTACAGATTGACTCCGTAGTTTTACAGTTAAGAATAGGAAATGATACTACCTACGCAGGTGACATCAATAGTACACATAACATTAAAGTATACGAATTAAGTTCACGTTTGCTGGGCGACTCTATTTACTATTCAAACAGACCCTATGCTGCTTCATCAATAGTAGTAGGCCAGTTTAATGATAGATTCAGACCAACAGACAGTATTTATAACACATACGTAAACAACACTACTGTTATCCCTGCTTGCCTTAGAATAAAACTTTCAGACGATTTTAAAAATAAACTTCAGAATGCAGGTACTTTAAACTCCAGTACATTTTACGATAATTTTAAAGGCTTTGCTTTGGTTGATGAAAGTAATTTCAGCGTAAATCAGGGAAGTATAGCTTATATAAACTTAAACTCCATTTATACCAATATGGTAGTTTATTATAAAAACGATACCACCAATTTAAGAGCGGAGTTTCCAATTTATACAAGTAACCCAAAATACAATTATTACGAAACCAACAGCACTGGCTTTAACCAGCCAATGTTTAACGGAACACCTAAAGATACTGGTTATTTGCAAGCAATGGCGGGAACAAAAGTACGTGTATTTATTCCCCAAAATATTATAGATTCACTGGCTTTAAAATTGGGTACACAACTGGCTGTACAAAAAGCAGAACTCGTTATTGAGGCTTATAATGGTTTAGATAACAATATCTTTAAGTTGCCTAATCAACTTGCCCTACTGGGTACAGACTCTGCCGGAAACAGCACTTTAATACAAGATGCCTATTCAGAAGGAAGCTTATACATTGGAGGAAATATTTACAATAATCAATACCGATTCAATATTGCCCGGGAATTAAATAAAATTATATCAACCCGTAAAAAAGGAAGCAACGCCCACTTTGGATTTAACATTATAGTACCCAACAGTGCCAGTGGCTCCGTTTTTCAAACATCAGCTAGGAGAGCCGTTTTAAACACTAAAAATTTAAAACTTAACGTTAACTACACTGTTGTAAAATAAGCAAACGTTATTATTAATTGTGATTATTCAACTTACCAAACAAAGCAGCACTGCTCAGATTGATAGCCTCCAAAAACATTTAAAAAAGCTGGGGTTAGAATACTTTTTTCAAGCGGACAAACCCCAATTGATAGTTCCCCAAGCAAACCAACCTGAATTATTTAATGATTTTTCATTTATTGAAAATATAATCAAGATATCTACACCTTACCAGTTATCATCCAATCAATACAAAAAGCAAACACGCTTTTTAGTAAATGGTATTGAAATTGGGGGTGATAATTTAAATTTAATTGCCGGACCCTGCTCGGTAGAAAGTGAAGAACAGATTTTTGAGGTTGCTCAATTTTTAAATAAAAATAAAGTAAAGTTTATACGTGGCGGAGCTTTTAAGCCCCGCACTTCGCCCTATAGTTTCAGAGGTTTAGGAAACGAAGGCTTAAAACATATTAGAGCAGCAGCCGACAAATATGATTTAAGAGTGGTTACTGAATTAATGGATTTAAGTAACCTGGAACAAGTATATAACCATACCGATATTATACAGGTTGGTGCAAGGAATATGAGTAATTTCTCCTTGCTTGCCGAATTAGGGAAAATAAACAAACCCGTTATGCTAAAACGAGGTATGAGTGCCAAAGCTACCGAGTGGCTTTTAGCAGCCGATTACTTACTTTGTGGAGGTAATGAAAACATTATTTTATGCGAACGTGGCATCAGGAGTTTTGATATACAAAGCCGGAATGTTTTTGACCTGGGTGTTATTCCTTTAATGCAGTCCCTTTCACATCTGCCTGTTTTTGCTGATCCCAGCCATGGGGTAGGCAAAGCAGCTTTTGTAAACAAAATGGGCCTGGCAGCCATTGCGGCCGGTGCCAATGGTTTAATGATAGAAATACATCCTAATCCTGAAAAAGCGTTAAGTGATGGAGAGCAGGCATTGAACTTTACAGAGTTTGAATCGTTTTTAACCGCGGCTAAACCGCTATTAAATTCCATTGATAAGGCTGCCGACTTTAGTGAAACAAACAATTTTTTGAAATTAGAAAGTTTATAATATATTCGTTATAATTATGTGTGGAATAGTTGCTTACATTGGCCATAGAGAGGCTTGCCCTATTATATTAAAAGGGCTAAAAAGATTAGAATACCGCGGCTACGATAGTGCTGGTGTTGCACTACTTGACGATAGCAAAGAATTTAAAGTTTATAAAAAAACAGGTAAGGTTGCCGACTTAGAAGCGTCAATTGGCGATCAGAATACCAGTGCACATACCGGTATGGGACACACCCGTTGGGCAACCCACGGTGTTCCAAACGATATAAATGCACATCCACATTTAAGCGGAAATGGTGAATTTGCTATTATTCACAATGGTATTATTGAAAACTATGCTTCTTTAAAAGAAATGCTCGAAAAACGCGGGCACCAGTTTAAATCAGAAACAGATACCGAAGTTTTAATTCACCTTATTGAAGAGGTATATAAAAACAATGAAGTAAGTTTTGAAGAAGCTGTTCGTATGAGTTTAACCCAGGTAATTGGGGCTTATGCAATAGTTATTCTAAGCAAAAAAGACCCTAATTATTTAATCGGAGCCCGCAAAGGAAGCCCGATGGTATTAGGAATTGGCGAAGGCGAACATTTTATAGCCAGTGATGCTACCCCGATTGTAGAATACACCCGTAACGTAGTATATTTAAACGATGGAGAAATTGCCATTATCAAAGGTGTTGACTTAACTATCAAAACTATTGATAATACTATCAAAACACCTTACATCCACGAGTTAGAAATTAACCTGGAAAGTATTGAAAAAGGCGGGTATGAACACTTTATGATGAAAGAAATTTTTGAGCAACCGCGCTCTATTCTTGATTCATACCGTGGCAGAATCCATCTGAATGATGGCATTATAACTATGGCTGGTATTGATAAGTTTGAAGATAAGTTTAAAAACTTAAAACGTATTATCATTATTGGTTGTGGTACTTCATGGCATGCCGGTTTGGTAGGTGAATATTTATTTGAAGACTTTGCCCGGGTACCGGTTGAAGTAGAATATGCTTCAGAATTCAGGTATAGGAACCCTATTATTGACGAAAACGATTTTGTTATAGCCATTTCACAAAGTGGTGAAACAGCTGATACATTAGCAGCACTGGAGCTGGCAAAAAGTAAAGGTGCAACCATCTTTGGTGTATGTAATGTGGTAGGTTCATCTATTCCCCGTTTAACCGATGCCGGAGCATATACACATGCCGGACCGGAAATTGGTGTAGCTTCCACCAAAGCATTTACCGCACAGGTAACAGCATTAACCTTAATGGCTTTATCTATTGCACAAAAAAGAGGTACTATAACTACCCAACGTTTGCGTGAAATGATTGCAGAAATTGAAACGGTGCCTGCAAAAATTGAAAAAGTTTTAAAAACCAACGATTTTATAAAAGAGTTAGCCAAAGAGTTTAAAGATTCAAGAAACTTCTTATACCTGGGTCGTGGATATGGATTTCCGGTTGCTTTAGAAGGTGCCTTAAAACTAAAAGAAATTTCGTACATACATGCCGAAGGATACCCTGCGGCTGAAATGAAGCATGGCCCGATTGCTTTAATTGATGAAGAAATGCCGGTAGTAGTAATTGCTACCCAAAATACCAATTACGAAAAAGTAATAAGCAATATACAGGAAGTAAAAGCCCGTAAAGGTAAAGTAATAGCCATTGCAACGGAAGGAGATAAACACGTAGCTGAAATGGCCGACCATGTTATTTATATTCCGGCTTGCGAAGAGTCTATGCTGCCTCTAATAGCTACTATTCCATTACAATTACTTAGCTACCATATTGCCGTTTTAAGAGAGTGTAATGTAGACCAGCCAAGAAACCTGGCAAAATCTGTTACAGTAGAATAAATTTACTTAACCCTATTTATAAAAAGCCTGTCGGATAATCTCCTTCAGGCTTTTCTTTTATATATTGCGTTGCTATGATTATTCAATTTGTACACAAACAGAAACAATACCAGGCCGATTTATCAAAACCGCTGGATATTTCTATTCCCTTATTTTCAGGAGCCAATAATCCAAATGCATTTCATATCAATCAACCCTTATTTGAACCTGTAAGAGTAGGTGGTTTTGTTGGCTCTGTTCAGGAAGGCGGAGCCTGCAATTGTGAAAACTTACACTTAAATGCACATGGTAACGGAACGCATACTGAATGCGTGGGACATATTAGCAAAGAAAGGGTAACCATTAACCAAACCTTAAAAAATTTCTTTGCCATAGCACAGGTTATCTCTGTCACTCCACAACAGGCAACAAATGGCGATTATGTTGTCACCCGAAGCAGTATAAAAACACTATTAAATCCCATAGCCGAAGCTTTAATTATACGTACCCTACCTAACCTTGAAAACAAGAAACAAACAACTTACTCCGGTAATAACCCAACTTACTTAGAAGCAAGCTTAGGCGAATTATTAGCGCAACAAAACATTAAGCATTTATTGGTTGACTTACCTTCGGTTGATAGAGAAGAGGATGAAGGAGCTTTAGCCACACACCATGCATTCTGGCAATACCCGTTTAACACCCGAACAGAAGCCACTATTACAGAGCTCATTTATGTAGATAATACCATTACGGACGACATGTATTTACTCAATATCCAAATAGCTTCTTTTGAAAGTGATGCAAGCCCCAGTAAACCCATTTTATATAAACTTATTTAATATTACTTATTATGAACAACTGGACAGAAGAAAACAATAAGCTAAGCAAAACTTTTACTTTTAAAACTTTTGGCGATGCCATGGCCTGGATGGTTAAAGCTTCTTACCATATTGAAAAAATGGACCATCACCCCGAATGGACTAATGTTTACAATAAAGTTCATGTTAATTTAAGTACACATGATGCCGGCAATACTGTTACGGATAAAGATAAACAATTAGCGGCCTTGCTTGATAGTCTTTAAGCAAATCACCAATCAATTTTTGACGTTGTTGATAGAAGAACTGGCAGTAATTTAAAAACTAACAACTATCAACTAACAACTATCAACTAATCATTTATTATTGCAATGTCTTTAGGGGTGGCTATTTTTAACCGATAGCCTGAGATTACACCCTCTGAACCTGATCGGGATAATGCCCGCGAAGGGAATAGACCACCGGTATGTTTTTATTATTTAGCTAGCCACGAAACATATCTTGGGTTTTTCACTCAGAGTCAGATAAACAATTTTACGACCTTTAACAGCCCCGTTACTGGTCTTGTTTAATCTTATTCAACAACATTAAAAATGTTAAAACAATTTATTGCAGCAGGCAGCCTGGTTTTTTTTAGCCAGTTAAGCCATGCACAAACAGACAGCTTAAAAACTAAAGCTGACTTACAGGAAGTAGTTATTTTAGGTACAAAAGCACAAAACAACAATCCTATTACCTTCTCAAACCTTAACAAAAAAGAAATCGACAAACAAAATTTCGGACAGGATTTACCCTTTTTATTAAACCTGACTCCGTCAACGGTAGTTAGCTCTGATGCAGGCGCAGGAGTCGGCTACACAGGTATTCGTATAAGAGGTACGGACCCAAGCAGAACCAATGTTACTGTTAATGGAGTGCCTATTAACGATGCAGAATCACATGGAACCTTTTGGGTAAATATGCCCGACTTGGCTTCTTCTTCACAAAACATACAGGTGCAAAGAGGTGTTGGTACATCAAGCAACGGAGCAGGTGCGTTTGGCGCAAGTATCAATATCCAGACCGATGGTTTAAATCAAAAAGGATATGCTGAAATAGCTAATAGTTATGGCTCGTTTAACACATGGAAACATACCGTAAAAGCAGGTACTGGTTTATTGGAAAACAAATGGGCTTTTGATGCACGGTTATCAAAAATTACCAGCGATGGTTTTATTGACAGGGCAAGCTCTGATTTAAAATCTTTCTTTGTTTCAGCCGCCCGTTATGGAGAGAAAAGTATCTTAAAAATAAATGTATTTTCAGGTAAAGAAAAAACATATCAGGCCTGGAATGGAATCTCTGAAGATATTCTTAAAACGGGTAACAGAACACACAATGATTTTACATATCCCAATCAGACTGATAATTACCAACAGGATTATTACCAGCTATTTTATACTTACCAGTTTACTAAAAATATAAAAGCCAATGTAGGTCTTCACTATACATACGGCCGGGGCTATTATGAAGAGTTTAGAAAAGAGGAGGCATTTACAACCTATAAGTTAAAAGACACTTTATTTATACTCAATAATAACGTAACAGATACCTTAACCAAAGGTAATTTTATACGCAGGCGCTGGTTGGACAATGATTTTTACGGAACAGTATTTTCATTCATATATGAAAAGAATAAACTAAACCTCACTATTGGCGGTGGTTTGAATCAATATGACGGACGTCATTATGGTGAATTAATATGGAGCCAATATGCAATGGGCGGAAATATTAATGACCATTTTTATGATGGTAAATCAACCAAAACAGACTTTAATATTTATGCAAAAGCCAGTTATAAAATTACCGGTAAACTGGAAGGTTTTGTTGACTTACAACAACGAAAAATTGACTATAAAACAAAAGGCGAGGATTTAAACAGTGGTGTTTACATACCTTATGATGTTAACCTCACCTATAATTTTTTTAACCCGAAAGCGGGTATTACATACCAGATAGAAAGTAATGCGAATGTTTATGCATATGTTGGAATTGCCAATAAAGAGCCTGTTCGCAGTGATATTATCCAAGCCAGCAATAAAAGCATACCAAACCCGGAGCAGTTAATTAATTACGAATTGGGTTATAGGAAAAACTGGAAAAAATCTTCTTTCAGTATCAATGTATACTACATGGATTATAAAGACCAGTTAATTAACACAGGCCAACTAAATGATGTTGGTGCAGCCAACAGGGTAAATGTACCAAACAGTTACCGCAGAGGTATTGAAATTACAACAGGCATTCAGTTAATAGAAAAATTAAAGTGGCAAGCCACATTTACCTATAGCCAAAACAGGATAAAAGAATATACTGAATACTTAAGTAACAGCGATAATTTCAATGCCCCACAAATACAGGTTAAGCATTCCAATGTAAGCATTGCTTTTTCTCCTGATTATATTGGTTCTTCTATTTTTACTTATAATGTGATTAAGAATTTTGATGTTGACTTTATTTCTAAATATGTAGGTAAACAATACTTAGACAATACAGAAAGTGATGACAGAAAGTTAAATGCCTTTTTTGTAAATGATATTCGTTTTACCTATGGTTTTGAATGGAAAAATATTTGCAAATCAATTGGGCTTGGTCTTCAGGTAAACAATATTTTTGATGTAAAGTATGAATCAAATGGTGCTACTTACCCTGGAGGCATTAGTAATGCAGGTGTAAGAACAGATTACAATTATTACTACCCACAGGCTGGAACAAACTTTATGGCAAATGTAGTTTTGAAGTTTTAGGCAATAAAAAAACCGCTCTTGGCCAAAGAGCGGTTTAATTGAACAAAATTTAAGCCTATGAAAAACTATTTTATTAGTTAGTAGCCGATACAAATGTATAACCCTAAATCGAAAAAACAACCATTCGAATAGGTTTTTTATGCTTTCACCCTATTAAAATAACATAAATAACTGAAAATCAACATTGTTATTTTACAGAAAATTTTAATTTTTTTTAAAACAAATATTTTTCAGAACAAAGCAGCTAATTACCAGAGTATTCCATTAAATAAGCTTTTACAAAAGCATCTAAATCTCCGTCCATTACTGCCTGCACATTACTTGTCTCCATATCGGTACGTAAATCTTTCACTAACTTATACGGATGCATTACGTAATTTCTAATTTGGCTACCCCACTCTATTTTACGTTTACCCGCTTCCACCTTATCCTTAGCCTCATTGCGTTTACGCAATTCTATTTCGTAAAGTTGCGATTTTAACATTTTCAAAGCTCTTTCTTTATTAGCACTTTGCGAGCGCTCTACTTGGCAAACAATAACTATACCCGTTGGTTTATGGGTAAGTTGTACTTTTGTTTCCACCTTATTTACATTTTGGCCACCTGCTCCACCCGAGCGTGATGTTTGAATTTCTATATCAGCGTCCTTAATTTCTATTTCAATGGTGTCGTCTATTATCGGATAACAATAAACAGAAGCAAAACTGGTATGTCTGCGTGCATTACTGTCAAAAGGAGAAATCCTGACTAAGCGGTGTACTCCGTTTTCTCCTTTTAAAAAACCATAAGCAAAATCGCCTGTTACTTCAATTGAACATGATTTAATACCGGCACCATCTCCAGCCTGTTCATCAACAACTGCGGCCTTAAAACCTTTTCTGTCCGCATACATTATATACATACGCATCAGCATTTCTGCCCAATCCTGACTTTCCGTACCACCGGCTCCCGAATTAATGTTTATGATACAATTGAATTGATCCTCTTCACCACTAAGCATATTTTTAAACTCAAGTTCTTCAACCAGGTTTAAAGCATTGGCATAAGCTGTTTGCAGTTCCTCTTCACTCACATCATCCGCCTGATAGAATTCGTATAATACAGCTAAATCTTCAACAGCCGAATGAGTCGCTGCATAAGCATCAGTCCATATTTTTTTTTGTTTAATAGCCTTTAAAATAATTTCGGCTTTTTTAGGGTTATCCCAAAAACCAGGCTCATGGGTTAAGTTTTCTTCTTCTTTAATTTGCTCTAATTTAATAGCAACGTCAAAGATACCTCCTCAGTGCAAGCACTCTTTCCTGTAAATTTTTTAATTGATCAGCTGTCATAACAGCTGCGAAAATACATTTATTAAGCAAGAAGCAAAGTTGATTAGTCAATTACAATCAGCATTACCAAATAATTAATCTCTATATGCGAATGACTTATCAACAAATTTTAACCAAAAACACTAAAATTAAACTACCTTTGCGGCCTTAATGGGAAATATAGTAGCAATAGTAGGAAGACCAAACGTAGGTAAATCGACACTTTTTAACCGATTAACTGGCAACAGACATGCCATTGTTGACGATTTTAGTGGTGTAACACGCGATAGACACTACGGAAAAGGAGAATGGTTAGATAAAGAATTTAATGTAATTGATACGGGAGGCTATGTTCCAAATAGTGCTGACGTATTTGAAGCTGCCATTCGCAACCAGGTAAAAGTAGCCGTTCAGGAAGCTGATGTTATTTTATTTATGGTGGATGTAGCAGTAGGTATAACTGACTTAGACACAGAACTATCACTGATTTTGCGTAAAAGTAAAAAACCTGTTTTATTGGTTGTAAATAAAGTCGACAACAATAACCGCCAATTAGATGCCGCAGAATTTTGGGCCTTGGGTTTTGATGCTATGTATAACATTTCATCTGCCAGTGGTTCCGGAACGGGCGATTTATTGGACGAAGTTATGAAGCATCTAACTTTTACCGATGAAGATGTTGATGCAGAAGCAGAAGATTTACCGAAAATAGCCATCATCGGCAGACCAAATGTTGGTAAATCAAGCTTAATCAATGCATTACTAGGTGAAGAAAGAAATATTGTAACTGATATAGCCGGAACAACCAGAGATTCTATTAACTCTCATTACAAATTATTTGATAAAGAGTTCGTATTGGTTGATACTGCCGGTATCAGAAGAAAAAACAGGGTTTCAGAAGATTTAGAGTTTTACTCCGTAATGCGCAGTATTAAAGCTTTAGAAGATTGCGATGTAACTGTATTGGTTATTGATGCAACTGTTGGCTTAGACTCCCAAGACATGAATTTGGTAACATTAGCTGTAAAAAACAACAAAGGCTTAATAATTTTGGTTAACAAGTGGGATCTAATAGAAAAGGATACTAAAACGGCCATTGAATATGAAAAAGTAATCAGGGAAAAGCTAAAACCTTTCAGCGATGTACCTATTATATTTACTTCAGCCGTTACCAAACAACGTATTTTTAAAGCAGTTGAAGTTGCATTACACGTAGCTGAAAACAGAAACAGAAAAATTTCTACTTCAAAACTGAACGAATATATTTTGGATAAGATAGAAACCTATCCCCCTCCTCCGATTAAAGGCAAGTTTGTTAAAATAAAGTATGCTACGCAATTACCGGGACGCAGTCCAAAATTTGCTTTTTTCTGTAATCACCCGCAATACGTAAGTGACTCATACAAACGTTTTATCGAAAATAAACTACGTGATGAATACGATTTTGAAGGAGTTCCTATAGTTATTTACATGAGAAAAAAATAATAAAAATAATTTTGTTATTAACAAATTAATCATACATTTGCCCCCGAATTAGAAAATTTAATTAAACAAACAAAATGAAAAAAGTATTATCAATCGTTGCCGCTTCTGCTATGTTAGCTATCGTAGCTTGTGGTCCTTCTGCTGAAGAAAAAGCAAAAATCGAAGCTCAAAGACAAGCTGATTCAATCGCTGCTGCTACTCGCGCTGCTGATTCATTAGCTGCTTTAGAAAACCAAATGGTTCCTGCTGACACAACTGCTGCTGATACAGCTGCTGCTGCTACAACTGAAGCTGCTCACTAATTTTTAAATTAGTAAGACTTTTGTTTTAGAACAGAAACTTAAAAAAATGCCATCCGATAAGGGATGGCATTTTTATTTTACATTACGCTGTAATTCAACAAAATAAAAAGTTAATTATTTGCGAATAACTTTTTTGTTTTTGCAAAAAACGAGTACATTCGCAGTCCTAAAAAAGTAAAGCTCATGGCACAACGTACATATCAACCATCGGTAAGAAAAAGAAGAAACAAACACGGGTTCCGTAAAAGAATGGAGTCGGTTTCTGGAAGAAAAGTTTTAGCATCACGCAGAGCTAAAGGCCGTAAAAAATTAACAGTATCTGACGAAGGTCGTCATAAAAAATAAAGAACCTAAATCCTGAGTTTTTACTTACGTAGTTTTATGTTTAAAAAACTCAGGGTTTGTTTTTTATATGAATTTTAAATTTCCGAAAAAAGAGAAGGTAACTTCTTTAAAAATAATTAATGCCCTTTACTCAAAGGGCAATTTTAGTTTATATACCTTCCCCTTTAAAGTAGTTTTTGTATTTACAGATAAGTCAGAGGTTGCTTGTCAGGTACTTATAACAGTTCCAAAACGCAATTTCAAAAATGCGGTTAGCCGCAATAACATTAAACGCCAAATACGCGAGGTTTATAGATTAAACAAAAACACCTTAATTAACACCCTTCATAGTAAACAAAAGAATATAGCACTCGCTATAACCTATGTGGCTAAAAAAGAAGTTTCTTTTAATGATGCACAAATAAGCTTGCTGAAAATGCTTGAACAATTACACCATGAAATTGAAAAAAATAATTGAAGCGCCTTTTATTGCTTTAATTAAAATATACAAACACCTGGTATCGCCTTACCTGCCTAATGCATGTAGATATACGCCCACTTGCAGCCAATATGCAGAAGAAGCTATTCGTAAATACGGGGTTTTTAAAGGAACTTACTTGGCTGTTAAACGAATTAGTCGCTGTCATCCGTGGGGCGGGCACGGAATTGATCCGGTTCCTTAAAATTTATAGCTATTAAAAGTACCTTTCATTTATTCCTTACAGCCAATTATTCAAGCAATTAAATAGCATTCATATTTTTGTTAATGGCAAACTGATAAATTTAGATTAGCAATACTGCAACAAAAAATTATTTTTGTTCGATTTTACTAGATTAACAACTCAAAAACATTCAAAAAAACATGGCCGAATTTGAACTAATAATGCCTAAAATGGGCGAAAGTATTGCAGAAGCAACTATTATTAAATGGCTTAAAAATGAGGGCGATGCTATTGCAGCCGATGAAACTGTATTAGAAATTGCTACTGATAAAGTTGACAGCGAAGTACCCAGCCCTAAAGCGGGCGTATTGGTAAAAAAATTATATAAGGACGGTGATGTTGTTGCTGTAAATATGCCTATAGCTATTATGGAAATAGGTGGCACTGCAACCGCTGCTCCAAGTGCCCCGGCTGCTCCAGTTGCCGAACCGGTTAAACAAGCTGTAACCCATATTGAACAAACAGTTACACATGCTGTAAATACTACAAGCCCTGTTAATAATGCCAACAGGTTCTATAGTCCTTTGGTATTAAATATTGCCCGAGAAGAGAACGTAAGCATGGCTGAACTGGAAACTATACCTGGTAGTGGTAATGAAGGACGTGTAACTAAACGCGATATTCTTAATTATGTAGCCGGTAGAAGTAATGGAAACCCGGTACCAGTTACAACCAGCGCCCCTGCAGCTACACCAACACCGGTAGTAGAAGTAAAAGCATCTGTTCAACAACCAGTAGCCAGTGCTCCGAAACCTATAGTAAGCACAAGTGGTGGCGATGAAATAATTGAAATGGACAGAATGCGTAAACTAATTGCCGATCATATGGTAATGAGCAAGCACACCAGTCCACATGTAACAAGTTTTGTAGAAGCCGATGTAACCAATATGGTTTTATGGCGCGATAAAAACAAGAAAGCTTTTGAAAAACGTGAAGGAGAAAAAATTACTTTTACTCCTTTATTTATAGAGTGTGTAGCCCGCGCAATTAAAGATTTCCCGATGATTAATTGCAGCGTGGATGGTTCTAATATTATCAAGAAAAAAGCCATTAATATTGGTATGGCCGCTGCTTTACCCAGCGGCAACCTAATAGTTCCTGTTATTAAAAATGCCGATACCATGAACTTAATTGGTATAACTAAACAGGTAAATGATTTAGCTAACAGGGCCCGGGCAAATCAATTAAAACCAGACGAAATTCAAGGTGGAACATTTACTTTAACTAACGTAGGTGGATTTGGTAACGTAATGGGCACTCCTATTATTAACCAACCGCAGGTGGCAATTATGGCTACCGGTGTTATTAAGAAAAAACCAGCCGTAATTGAAACTGAATTTGGTGATGTAATTGCTATTCGTCATATGATGTTTCTTTCATTAAGTTATGATCATAGGGTAGTTGATGGTTCGTTAGGTGGAAGCTTTTTGCGCAGAGTTGCAGACTATATGGAACAATGGGATGTAACAAGAGAATCGTAACTAAAACATATATTATTAAAACAAAAGCCACCAAGTTAATAATTGGTGGCTTTTGTTTTTAGGCTATGCTGTATTATTGAAATCGAAATGAAAATAGTATCTTATAATGTAAATGGCATTCGTTCAGCAATGAGCAAAGGCTTAATTAATTTTATGCAAAGCCATGATGCGGATGTATATTGTTTACAAGAGACAAAAGCCCTGAAAGAGCAAATAAATGAACCTTTTATATTTGAAGCAGCAGGTTATAAAAACAATTATTGGTTCAGCGCTCAAAAGAAAGGATACAGTGGGGTTGCTTTATTCTGTAAAAATGAACCCGATTATGTAGAATATGGGTTTAACAATCCTGAATACGATAATGAAGGACGAATTATCCGTGCTGATTTTGGCTCAAAAAGCATTATAAGCGTATATATTCCATCCGGTTCAAGTGGAGAGGAAAGACAAGCTTTTAAAATGAAGTGGCTGGATTTTTTCCATGATTATATTACTGAATTAAAAGCTACCAAAAAGGAGCTTATTATTTGTGGTGATTATAACATAGTACATAAACCTATTGATATACACGACCCAGTGAGCAATAAAAACAGCAGTGGCTTTTTGCCTGAAGAACGGGAGTGGTTAAGCCAATTTATTGAAAGTGGTTTTATTGATACTTTCAGAGAGTTTAATAAAGCTCCACACCAATACAGCTGGTGGAGCTACAGGGCAAATGCCCGTAATAACAACAAAGGTTGACGCATTGATTACTGTATGGTGTCTGAACAATTAAAAGGCAATTTACTTGATGCCGGTATTTTACCTCAAATAATACACTCTGACCACTGCCCTGTTTGGGTTGAACTAAAATAACCGACTAAATCTTGTTTAATAATTAATGATGGTGATGCTGTTTTTTTAAAAATGTTCTTTTTAAAAAACGTGTATATCTTTCATCTGTGGGGTACTTTCTGTCTTTGGTTAAGTTGTTAAAAATAAAAGCAACCAATAATAAAATAATAACGCCTGTTAATACGGGTGAAACAACATATAGAAAGCCCATTTGCTTAATTTTATCAGAGCCTATAACTGCAATTAATGCGGTAGCACCTCCGGGAGGGTGAAGTGTTTTTGTTATTTGCATAGCCACAATTGATAATGAAACGGCCAATGGGGCTGTTAACCAAACTATGTTGGGTAATAATTGAAAAATACAAACACCTATAAAGGCTGAAATTAAATGTCCCCCAATTAAATTGCGAGGTTGGGCTAACGGGCTTTGAATGGCTCCGTAAATTAAAACGCTTGATGCCCCAAATGATCCTATCAGAAAAAGATTATCACTAGCGGCTAAGCTCTTACTTTGTATGAAAGCAATAATGCCTATGCCTATAAAGGAGCCTAAAAAGGACCAAAACTGCTCTTTATAGTTAACCAGAGTCTCTTTATAAACAATATATTTGGTAAGCCTTAAACCCCTCTTTATTTTTTTCCTCACCATAGTTTTTATAATTAATTAGTGATTGGGGCTAAACTTAGCTTTACATAATTTCAGCTAAAGCATCCGCTATTTTAGCTGCAGGTAATTGTTCCATACAACTCACTCCATCTAAACAAGAACCACGATAAAAGCACTTACATACTTTATCAGGCATAACTATTTGCCCTTTGCCAAATAAATCAAACTCATAAGGATTAAATATATTGTTCATTAAAACAATTCGTTTACCCAAAGCGAGTGTAATGTGCATACCCATTGTTACCTGTGTAATTACGGCATGGCAATGATATACTAAATTAATAAACTCATTTAATCCAAAGTAGCCTAAATACAGGGCTCCTGAACGCTCTTGTATTTCTTTGTTGCGTGCATCTTCAGCTTCACCACCCAACAAAAGTATTTCAGCTTCGGGATATTTACTTTTAAGTATTCCAACCAACTCCACCCATTTATCAATACTCCACAAACGGGTTGTCCATCTGCCCCCACAACCGGTATTCATACCTATTATTTGTTTACCTTCGGGTAAGTTCCACTTATAACCCTTATCCGCATGGTTATCCATTAAATAGGGCTCCCCATTATGGGTGAAACCACATATTTCAAATATTTCCTGCAAATAACTTTTGGTATTGGCCTTACTCACGTCATCAAACATACCTGTGCTAAATTTATGGTTTGCCAAATTATTGTATGGTTGTATCTCATTGTCTTTTAAAACATAACCATACTTTTCTTTAGCATCTAGCACTTTTAACAAAGCCCCTGCTTCTTTTTCTTTATCAAGGTTAATGGCTATATCCCAAGCGCTATGTTGCGCATACATAATGGAATTTACATCCCATTTCAATATTTCATCTACTTGGCTTGCAGGCAGAATATCAGGTGTCCAGGTGAGCCAGGTTATTTTGCAGTTAGGGTAAAGTGTTTTGTATTTTACAACCAATGGCGTAGTGCGAATAACATCGCCAATAGCGCCTAATTTTATAATTAATATGCGTTTTGAAATAGTTGTTGTTGAAGGACAATCAGCACAATGATAACCATATTGTTTATGTGGTTTACAAGGAATGTGTCCTTTATAGTGCAGGCAATTGGTATTAAAAAAATAGTGACTATTACTCATTTTATATTATTCGTTTTGGCGTTTTGCCATTTACTTTGGCTTACTGGCAAACGTAAGGTAAAACACTAAAAAGGCAAAACTTAAAGTTTACAATTTTGAAATATTACTACTACAAAAATGTATAAAACATACTGCTATTTTAATAGAATAGATATGCATATAGGTATATTAAAACATTTTACCTGGTTCATCGTTAAAATTTTAGGGGGAGTTTGGTAGTGTATTATTCTTGTCTCTTTAGTTGCACTATCAATACTCCCTTATCTGAAGCTATTTAGTTGCCGAAAAAGTTTTAAAAAAACCGAATAAATAACTTTTTAAGCAGGAAAAAGTAAAATATAAAAGGTGTGCATTATTTTACTAAAAAAAATAGTGTCTATTTAATCAAAAACATTATTGTTGCACGCAATTTTTAAAAATAAAAAAGATAGAATGACCACTCAAACCATGTATCAAACCATTTTAACTGAGGTAAAAAACAATATTTTTTACATAACCATTAACCGTGAAGCAAAATTAAATGCTTTAAATATTCAAACACTTACTGATATTAAGAACGCTGTATTAAGCATTTATGATGAGGCCGAAGTAAGAGGTGTAATTATTACCGGTAGTGGTAAAAAAGCATTTGCTGCCGGAGCTGATATTGCTGAATTTGCTGAATTTAATATTGACGAAGGAACTAAAATGAGTGCAGAAGGCCATGCGGTTTTACGCGCTATTGAAAACTGCCCAAAACCTGTTATTGCTGCTATTAATGGCTTTGCATTAGGTGGAGGAAATGAATTGGCTATGAGCTGCCATATTCGTGTAGCTGCTGAAAATGCTAAGTTTGGCCAACCAGAGGTTAACTTAGGTATTACTCCGGGTTATGCAGGAACTCAACGTTTAGCTCAATTAATAGGAAGAGGTAGAGCATTGGAATATTTAATGACTGCGGATATGATTGATGCACAAACAGCATTACAATTAGGTTTAGTAAACCATGTGGTACCTGCTGATTCTTTAATGGCTAAATGCGAAGAAATATTAGAAAAAGTAAAAGGAAAATCACCTTTGGCAATTGCCAGTGTTATACGTTGCGTAAATGCTTATTATGAAAAACGTGCAGATGGAAATAATGTAGAGATTAACGAATTTGGTAATTTCTTTGGTAGCGAAGATTTTATTGAAGGAACTAAAGCTTTCTTAGAAAGACGTCCCGCTAATTTTAAAGGAAAATAATTTAATAGATATAAAGCTGCTTTTTAAGCAGCTTTTTTTATGTTTGTTCATTAAAAAAGAGACAGTAATTGTCGGTTTAAAAATAAATATTTATGAAACAGGTAGGAATTATAATGGGCAGTGATAGTGACTTAGAGGTAATGAAAGAAGCTGCTAATATTTTGGATGAATTTAATATAGCTTACGAAATAACTGTAGTATCAGCCCACAGAACCCCTGAACGTATGTTTACTTACGCAAAAGATGCCAGAGACAGAGGTATTAAAGTAATTATAGCCGGGGCAGGTGGGGCAGCTCATTTACCGGGTATGGTAGCCAGTATTACTACGCTTCCTGTTATTGGGGTTCCTGTTAAGCTTAAAACAATGGACGGATTGGATTCTTTATTATCTATTGTACAGATGCCGGGAGGTGTACCTGTGGCTACTGTAGCTATTAACAATGCAAAAAACGCAGGCATTTTAGCCGCTCAAATAATTGGTACTTTCAATGATGATATAGCAAAACAATTGCAAGACTATAAAGATAAGATGAAAACTGAAGTGGAGAAAAAAGCTGCTATTGTAGAAAAGGGCCGAAATAAAATTGGTTACTAATTGGCTTAAAAGTTATTCTATTATACTAAACTACTATTTAAAAACTCCTGTTTTCAGCTACCCACTTTTGTATATAGTCAGCTATATCGTGTGTATTGGTACCAGGAGTAAATAGTTTACCAACACCAAGCTTTGTAAGCTCCACAATATCTTCATCTGGAATAATACCACCCCCTGTTAATAAAACATCATTCATCCCTTCTTTTTCCATCAGGTTTAAAAGCTTGGGAAAAACGGTATTGTGTGCGCCTGAAAGTATGCTTACACCTATCGCGTCCACATCTTCCTGTAAAGCTGCCTGCACTACCATTTCGGGTGTTTGGCGCAGACCTGTATATATTACTTCCATACCTGCATCGCGTAAGGCTGTTGCAATTACTTTTGCGCCTCTGTCATGACCATCTAAACCAACCTTTGCTACTAAAACTCTAATGGGGCGTTGTTGCATATCTATTTTTTCTTTTTTGTAATAATTTTATCGAACTTAATAACCATTTGAGGTTTTTCTTTTTCTATGTATTCCAAAAATTTGGTG
The DNA here is from genome assembly GCA_964442045.1 of uncultured Bifidobacterium sp. Classification (GTDB taxonomy): domain Bacteria; phylum Bacteroidota; class Bacteroidia; order UKL13-3; family UKL13-3; genus JAAFJM01. The sequence goes on along the minus strand of CAYTWI010000003.1, from coordinate 57,320 downwards.
TCGTTCATTTCATAATATTTCAAGGTATCGCCATTAAAGGTATAAAAAGTTTCACGATCAGCTGCTGGCAACGTATTGATAGTGATTTTACGCTGTTTATATTTTGCAATAAAATTTAGGTATTTAGAAAGTTTATCATCGCTTAGTTTGTCAACACCCATATATGGCATATAATGTAAACCATCTTTTACTATTTTAAAGTAGCCTAACGTCCAATAGCCATTATTAACTTTCTTTTTGGAGCTTAGCACATAGTAATTACCCAGTTTTGACAGCACTAAACTATCTGATAAAACATTATCTAATTCGGCAGTTTTATTTACTTCGTGTATGCTGTTTCCATCTATGGCTAAAAATAAAATGCTATCCATTTTTTTACCCCCCAGCAACTCCTTAAAAAAACCGGTATTCAGTTTATAATTACCTTGCATTTCTTTTGGAAATGAATGTAACCTTAATCCGGGCCATTTATCAAAATTATTATTGCTTCCGCATGAAACAACAATAAAAAAAGCGGCTATCAATATTGGTTTAATCAGTTTCATTATTTAATATTATTTATGGCATTCTGTAATCTGTTGGTGGTTGATTGTTTTCCAAACAGGGAAGCCATTTCAAACAAAGGTGGTCCACCTGCAACACCCGTTAAACTCACCCTGAATAGTTGTAAAAAATCTTTGCTGGCTACTTCGTTCTTAGCCAGTACTTCATTATACACTTGTTCTATGGCTGCAGCATTAAAATCGTTCAAAGCATTAAATCCTGTCAATAAATCATTTAATACTACACCTGATTTTTCGTTCCAGCGTTTTTTTATAACAGTTTCATCGTAAGTTGTTGGCTCCACAAAAAAGTAATTACTGTAATCCCACAACTCTTTTACAAAGCTTATTTTTTCTTTTACCAAACCACATACGAGTTCTAAAAACTCATCTGTTGGTTGTATATTTTTTTCTGCCAGCTGTTTCCTTAACTCGGCAGCTAATATTTTATTATCGACTTTACGTACATACTGTTGGTTATACCATTTGGCTTTATTTTGATCAAATTTCGCACCATGTTTACTGATTCGTTCTATTGTAAAAGCATCTATTAGCTCCTGCATGGTAAAAAGCTCCTGTGTAGTACCGGGATTCCATCCTAAAAAGGCCAATAAATTAACCACTGCCTCCGGTAAATAACCACTTTGCTTATAGCCGCTTGAAACTTCGTTGGTAAATGGGTCTTGCCACTCTAATGGAAAAACCGGAAAGCCTAATTTATCTCCATCGCGTTTACTTAATTTACCATTACCATCGGGTTTTAACAATAGTGGTAAGTGGGCAAATTTGGGCATTACACTCTCCCAACCCAAATATTTATATAACAAAACATGCAAGGGTGCTGATGGTAACCATTCTTCGCCCCTTATTACATGTGTTACCTGCATGGTGTAATCATCAACTATATTTGCCATGTGGTAAGTAGGCATTCCGTCTGACTTATACAAAACTTTATCATCCATGGTAGAGGTATTTACAGTAACCCAACCCCTTATTTCGTCATGGAACTTAACTTCTTCTTTTCTGGGTAATTTAATACGCACTACATAAGCATCACCATTTTCTAATTTGCGTTTGGTTTCATCTTCTGATAATGTTAAGCTGTTTTTCATGGTGCTACGTGTAATGGCATCGTATTTAGCATCAACATTACTTGCCTTTAAACGCTCACGCATTCCATCTAATTCTTCAGCCGTATCAAAAGCATAATAAGCAAAACCATCGTTAATTAGCTGGTCAACATATTGCTTATACATAGCTTTGCGTTCGCTTTGGCGGTAAGGGGCATGTGGACCCTCTCCAAAACCAACACCTTCATTGGGTTCAATACCTACCCATTTTAAACTTTCTATTATATAGTTTTCAGCTCCCGGTACAAAACGCCCTTGGTCTGTATCTTCTATGCGCAGAATAAAATCTCCGCCATGTTTCTTTGCAAATAAATAATTGTATAAAGCCGTGCGTACACCACCAATATGTAATGGCCCTGTCGGACTAGGGGCAAATCTTACTCTTACTTTTCTTTCTGTCATAATTGAAGGCACGAAGATAAGAATGATTTGAAGATTGGAAAATGCTTTTTATTGAGTTAAATAGTTTTAGCCGTCTGTTGAAAATAACCTAATAACAAAATACATTATTGATTGTTATTTGTACATTATATTTGATGTATATGAACCAATACGAAACCTTACTTAAGCATGTATACAATACAGGTGCTGATAAAAGCGACAGAACGGGTACGGGCACACGCAGTATTTTTGGGGCTCAGTTACGTTTTAACTTAAGTGAGGGATTTCCTTTAATTACCTCTAAAAAAGTACATTTAAAATCAATTATTCACGAATTACTTTGGTTTATAAAAGGGGAAACCAATATAAAATATTTAACAGATAACGGTGTGCGTATTTGGGACGAATGGGCTGATAAGGATGGTAATCTTGGGCCTGTTTACGGCTACCAATGGCGCAGCTGGCCTAAACCTGACGGTGGCCATATGGACCAGTTAAGTGAGGTAATTGAAACACTTAAAAAAAATCCTGATAGCAGAAGAATAATAGTAAGTGCCTGGAATGTAGCCGATTTGCCTAAAATGGCTTTAATGCCATGTCATGCTTTTTTTCAATTTTATGTGGCCAACGGAAAATTAAGTTGCCAGCTTTACCAACGCAGTGCAGATATGTTTTTGGGTGTTCCTTTTAACATAGCCAGTTATGCCCTGTTAACTTTAATGATAGCCCAGGTGTGTGATTTAGAGCCTGGAGATTTTATACATACTTTTGGTGATGCACATATTTATAATAACCATTTTGAACAAGTGGAATTGCAATTAACCAGAGAGTTAAGACCTTACCCTACTATGAAAATTAATCCGGCAGTAAAATCAATTTTTGATTTTACATACGATGATTTTCAATTAGAAAACTATAATCCACACCCAGCTATTAAAGGAGATGTAGCTGTATAAAGAGCAGCCATTGCACATGAATTTTTCATCAGCATTATTAGAAGAAGCCGTTAATCAGTTATCGAAGTTTCCGGGTGTAGGAAAAAAATCGGCTTTGCGCATGGTTTTACATATACTAAAACAACAGCCTCAGGATGTTATTAAACTTGCTCAGGCTATTGAATTGGTGCGTACACAAATAAAATACTGCAAGCAATGCCACAACGTAAGCGATGGCGATATTTGTGCTATATGTGTCAATCATAAAAGAAACAAGCAGATTATTTGTGTAGTGGAAGATCTGCGCGATGTAATGGCAATTGAAAACACTTCGCAATTCAATGGTTTATACCATGTTTTAGGTGGCGTTATATCGCCCATTAATGGCATTGGCCCTGACGACTTGCATATTGATTCTTTGATAAACCGTGTAGAAAAAGAGGTGCCAACGGAGTTGGTAATTGCCTTGAGCGCCACACCCGAAGGTGATACGACTACTTTCTATTTATCAAAGAAATTAGCACATTTGCCTATTCATATTTCAACCATCAGTCGCGGTATTGCTATCGGTGGCGAATTGGAATATGCTGACGAAATTACTTTAGGCCGCAGTATTGTAGGTAGAATTCCTTACGGAAAATAAGTTTTAGTTTTTTACTTCTTCACTTCAAACAAAGCTTCTTTACTTACTTTCTTAACTTTATCGCCATGTTTCAATGTTTTTGAAATAGTTGCATAAGGACCACTTACCACCTCGTCTGTTTTGGTTAAACCACTCGTAATTTCAATATATTTATCATCCTGAATACCTGTGGTAATTTTTCTGATACTGGCTTTGTTATTTACAATGCAAAATACCACTTCTATTTCATCTTTTTTGCTTTCAGCCACACTGGTATTAAAGTCTTCCGGCTTATCTTTACCAGCAGTAGCTGTATCTAAATCTTTTATATTTCGTACGGTAACGGCTTCAATAGGTATGGCTAATGCATTAGTAGCTGTTTCGGTTTGTATTTCTACACTGGCACTCATTCCAGGACGAAACACCGCTTTGCGTTTACCAAACTTGGCTGTTAAATCGGCATAGCTACTGCGTAAAATCCTGATCTTTACCACAAAATTGGTTACCTGATCGCTGGTAGTAGCGGTGGTGGTACTTGCGCTATTAGCAATTTCTGATACAATACCTTTAAATTTTCTGGTTCCATAAGCATCTACCTGGATTAATGTAGTATCGCCTAAACCCACTTTTATAATATCATTTTCGTTTACATCAACGCTCACTTCCATTTCGTTTAAATTGGCTATGCGCATCATTTCGGTACCAGCCATTTGCGAAGTACCCACAACTCTTTCTCCTTTCTCTACCTTTAATGATGAAACTGTTCCATTTACAGGGGCAAATATTTCGGTACGGGTTAAGTTTTTCTGGCTTTCTTTTAATGAAGCCTCAAAACTCCTTACCGTAAAATCGGCTGCGGTAACTGTTTGTTTGGCTGCTTCTACTTCTGCCTTCGAATTTTTGTAGGTTGATGTCGCTGTTTCCAATTCTGCCTCACTAATTAGTTTTTGATCCGCCATTTTTTTGTTACGGGAAAACTGCTTGTCTACTTCTGCAAAACGTGCTTCAGCTTGCATTAAACGCGCTTTACTTCCAGCTAAGTTGGCTTTGGCATTGCTTAAAGAGGCATTAGTTCTGTCTAATGCTGACGCATATAATTCGGGATCAATCCTTGCTAATAATTGTCCGGCCCTTACTGAATCTCCTTCTTTTACATACAACTCGCGTATTTCACCACTCACATCCGAACTTATTTTCACTTCTGTTTCAGGTTGTATTTTTCCATTGGCACTTACGGTTTCCACTATAGTGCGCAATTCTACTTTGGCCATACTTACCTTTATTTCATCTTTAGCACCAAACCAACCCGCTTTTTTACCAACCACTGCTATTATAATAAGTACTAAAACTGCAATACCTAATATTTTTAAAGTTCTATTCTTTTTCATTTCAATTCCTTTTACAATTATTAATTCAATGGCTTACCACTATAAAAATCCAATACTTTTTTGCGGAAAACCAATTCATATTTAGCCTGCAAATAATCACTTTCTGCTTTTACATAAGCGTTTTTCGAAGCTAAGTAATCAGCAGTATTCAAACCACCCAGCTCAAACTGCTTTTCGCTAATATCTAAGGCTTCTTTATTTGATTCAAATGTTTTTTGTGCCGCTACGTAGCGTTGTTGCGCATTTTTAAAATTCAAATAAGCCGTGTTGATGTTTTTGAATAAATTCTGTTGGGTTTGCCTTTCCGTTAACTTAGCCGTTTCCATTTGTATACTGGCTTTTTGAACGTTGGTATTAACTGACCAATTATTAAAAATAGGAAGTGATAAGGTAAACCCTACGCTGGTACCAAAGTTTTTGCTAAATTGATCACTAAAAGATACAGTTTCTGTACTTCCATAAACCGGACGAACGGTATTAACCACTTGATTGGTACCTTCTACAAAACCAAAAGGAACATTAATAAAAGTTGGAGCACCTACTCCCTGAGTATTTAAGGTGGTGTAAAAAGAGCTTAAACTTGCATTTAAAGAAATGCGCGGGCCCCTACCTCCTAAGGCTACAAAATGCTGTAAATTAGCACTACGTAAACGTTGTTTAGCCGCCAAAACATCGGGGCTTTGTTTTTCATAATCGGTATAAATAGCTGCTGGTGTACGTATTTCATCTTCAATCAAAACTTTATCAATATTTAAACTGGCCACTTTATTAGCTGTGTCGGGAGCAATATCAATTAGCTGCCATAAATCTAAATAAGCTGACTCTAATAAATTTTGTTGGGTAATTAATGTTAATTCTTCTGATGATAATTGTGCTTTTATTTGCAATAGCCTGCTTCTGTTAAGTCCACCTAAATCATATAACCTTTGCTGGCGCTCTAACTGCTTGGTTGTTGACTGAACTTGTTCTTTAGCGGCTGCTACTATTTCATTTTGCTGCATTACACGTAAATAACTATTTGCTACGTTTAATTTTAAGTTGTTACGTGCATTTTCTAAATCGTGCTTGCTTGCTGTATAATCACTTTGGCGTAAACGATTGGTATTGGATGTTTGAAAACCATTAAATATAGGCATACTAGCTGATGCCCCTAAGCTGTTTGTTCTAAATGCCACGTTTTCTTCCGGTGTATTGGTGCTGGGGTTAATATTAAAACCTGTCTGCCAGTTATTAGTGGCTTGTGCATTTAAAGTTGGTAATGCTGCCATCTTACTTTGCAAAACATCAGCTTTTGCAATTTCTGTTTGCATGCTTTGTTGTTTTGTTTGCAAATTATTTTGAATAGCTAAATCAATACACTCTTGTAAGGTTAATTTCCTTTGAGCTTGTGTTGTTAAGCTTATAAAGCCTGTTAAAAAAACAATCAATACAAATTTTATGCTTTTCAATTTATTTTAAATTTTAATGGTTATGGATAATTAAATTGCATGCGCAAAATAATGTTTAAATACAGAATACCTCAAATAGTTAGGTGGATATATCCAAATTATACATGGAAGGTAAAAACCCAAAGCAAAGTGGTTTATTTTACTTTTGATGATGGGCCACACCCTACTATTACCCCGTGGGTATTAGAATTATTAAAACAATACCACGCTAAAGCTACCTTTTTTGTAGTAGGGGAAAACATCACCAAATTTCCGGAAACCTTTCAGCAAATACTTAAAGATAAGCATGCGGTAGGTAATCATACCTACAACCATTTAAAAGGATGGGAAACAGAAAATAACGATTATATCAATAACTTTTTGCTTTGCCAAAAACTGACCCAAACTCATTTATTCAGACCTCCCTATGGCAGAATTAAAAAACAACAGGCAAAGGATATTCTAAAAACGCATCAAATAATAATGTGGGACAGGCTTAGTCGTGATTATGAGGCTCATTTAAATATTGAAGAATCGCTTCGGGCTATGAAAGTATTACCTGCCGGGGGGGCTATATTTGTTTTTCATGATAGCGAGAAGGCTTTTAATAATTTAAAGGTGCTTTTACCTGAACTTTTATCTTATTTTACCAATAATGGCTATCGTTTTGAATCCTTAAATAGTATAAATCAATAAAAAATAAAAATTGCTGTTGCTTTTTAAAGCACAATTTATACATTTGCAGTCCTTTTTTGCGGGTGTGGCGTAATTGGTAGCCGCGCTAGACTTAGGATCTAGTGCTGAGAGGCGTGGGGGTTCGAGTCCCTCCACCCGCACATAAAGTAAAGAATGAAATAAGACTGGAAATAATATTTCAGTCTTATTTTTTTTAAAAATGAGTTTTAATTAAAAATAAATAGCAACAATGAACGTAACATTTGATAAAAAAGATGCTTTAAACGGCACTATTTCAGTTAAAATTTCGAGCGAAGATTATTTACCCGGAGTTGAGAAAAAACTAAAAGACTACCGTAAAAAAGCAAATATACCAGGATTCAGACCGGGAACTGCTCCAATGGGTATGATTGAAAAACAAATAGGACCAAGTCTTTTATTAGAAGAAATTAATACAGCGGCTTCAAAAGGCCTTTACGATTATATTAAAGATAACAATTTAAGTATTTTAGGAGAGCCGGTTCTTAACGCTGATACCATGATTGATAAAATCGAGAAAGGCTTAGATTACACTTTCTCTTTTGACTTAGGATTTGCTCCCGAATTTGATTTAAACATTGGAAAAGGTGATAAATTTACACGTTACGTAGTAGCTGTTTCAGATGCTGAGGTTGATGAAGAAATTGGCCGTATGCGTAAACGTTTTGGTAAATTAGAGCCTGTTACAAATGCTGAACAGGATAACGATATGGTTTATCTTAATTTAGTAGAATTGGCTGATGATGAAAAAGCATTGGATGGTGGTGTTAAAGCTGATAATGTACCTATGTTACTTTCGACTATTAAAAACCCTGAAGCTAAAGCATTATTACAAGGCATTAGCATTGGAGCCAAATCAACTGTAAATATATTTACCTTATTTGATAATGACGAACAGGAAATGAGCCATGCATTAGGCATTGCTAAAGCCGGTGTTCCTGATTTGAATAAAACATTCAGTTTTGAAGTGGTTGATATTAAACGTAATATTGAGGGTGATATTAACCAGGAGTTATTTGACGCAAGCTATGGCCCTGGAGTTATTACTTCTGAAGAGGAATTCAGAACCCGCATCAAAGAAGATATCAAAGGATTTTACACTGCGCAGGCAGATCATTTAATTGAACACGAAATGATGGATACTTTAGTAGCCAAACACAATGTTACTTTACCTGATGCATTTTTGAAACGTTGGTTAAAAGACAGGTATGCAGATAAATTCAATGACGAAAACATGGAAGAAGCATACAAGCCTGAGGCTAATTACTTACGTAACCATTTAGTAGAAGAAAAAATATTGGCTGCTAACAATATCAAAATTGAAGAAGAAGATATCAGAGCTGCTGCTATTGAATATACTAAACAAATGTTTGGTGGTTACTCAATGACCGGATTAAACGAAGATTTAATTAACCAGTTAATTGAACCAAGTTTAAAGAAAGAAGAGTACAGAAGCCGCATGATTAATTCAGCTGTAAAAATGAAAGTTAATGAGGCTGTAAAATCAATGATTACTATTGAAGACAAAGAAATAAGCAAAGAAGAGTTTATGACTATTGTGGAAAATCACAATCAAGCTCACCACGCTCATTAATGATTAAATAATTATTAAAAAGCCCTTGATAAAATTTATCAAGGGCTTTTTTGTTTTAAACAATGTCTTTGCATTAAAATTATTCGCCTTAATTTCTAATCAATTTAATTGTATTCTCCCTATTAGAAACAATATAAACTCCTTTTTCTAAGGAAGAAATATCAAATATTCCATCGTGATCTATCTGCATAAGCAAAACTCCTCTTAAATCATAAATACCTAAAACCGAAGTAAGCCCTTTTACTTCTATTCTATCAGCAGATGGATTCGGGTATATATTTAAAACAACAGGTACATAATTATCTATGTTTAAACCTACAATTTCACTCATATATTCTTCTCCGTTTAAATCTACTTCAATTAAACGATAATATATCTGACCTGATAAATTTGTTACATTATCTATTGATTCATAGTTTATGATTGAATTAGAATTACCACTTGCTTTTACTTGATCGATCGTTATCCAATTTTTCCTATCTGTAGAGCGTTGAATAACAAACTTATTTGCATTTAACTCAATAGCTGTTTGCCATTTTATCTGAACATTCTTATTTGCCAATAATACCGCATTAAACAGGGTAAGTTTTACAGGTAATGGGTTTTGAGATACATCTCCTCCAATACCATATTCTCCCGCAATAGTTGTTAATCCGGTTCTACTTACCACAGCAGAAGCATTACTCCCTGTACCAACATTTGCATTTCCTTGCAAAATCCAACTACCTGCATTGCTTCTTCTAATCATACGTAAATCTGCATAGCTATTAATACTGGTAAAGCTATTGGCGGTAATAGTACCTGTAAAACTTCCGCCTGTAATACTTGAACTTGTTACTCTCCAAAAACCATTTATAGCTGCCTTGTCTATTAAAATGGCACCATTGGTAAAATCATACTGTGGTAAACCAACATTACCTGGGTTTGATCCTATAAACTCACATCCAATTGTCCCCCCAGTAGTTGGAGCAGCAGTAAACTCAATTTGCATTGGTGCATATTTTGTGCTGTTACCAATCGGAAATAACCCTGAAGTACCTGAATTTGTTGAATTAGAGTACCATCTAATAAATCTCCCAATTATAGTACCGGAAGTTCTATTTAACGTGCCTTTATTACTAATACTTGTACCTAAAGTTAAATCGTATCCATTACAAACAATTGAGTTTAACATTAATAACGTTCCACTAACAACTGTGTTTGCTGTCAAATTTTTTACTGACCCGCTAATAACAATATTTTCATACTGCCCACCTGCTACTGATTGAACAGCTGTTTTCACATATTGAACAGTTGAAGATGCTCCTGCACCCAACCTTAATGTCTGTAAGGTTCCATTAGCAGTTATTGTTATGTTCGAATTAACATATATAGAATCTGCTGATATGGTATCATTTGTACCGAGGATAAAATTATAGGCATTAGTACCATCTCCAAATACTAACTTACTGTTTACTCCATTAATATTTAAGTTGCCGGTTAAATTTGTATTTCCATTTATTACGTTATAAGTAACATTGCTAGAATCGAAACTTAATGGTGAGGTTCCTGTTCCATCTATATTAGTACCCCAAGTAGATAAAAGATTAATAGAACCAGACGCCTTAGAATAATACGTTTTTGCCTTTTTTGAATTATATAGTGCATCTACTTCTGCCATTGTAAGAGCTCTATTATAAATTCTTACTTCATCCATAAGACCAATATAGTTCCAGCTATTCGTTAAATGATTCCCAATAGTTAATGTTGGTAAAATTGGCTTAGCAAAAACAGATGCGGTAAATGAATAATCCAAAGAATCATTAATATAAAGTTTCACGTTTTTAAGGCTATCTATAGTTAACACAATATGAGACCATGCTGACGTACTCACATATGCATTAGAACTAAATGAAAAAGCTGATGTTCCAAGGTTGAAATTATTCACTTCTATAGTACCGTTATCTTTAAAGGCTAAATCAATGTTTACAGCTGTAGAGGTTGTTGTTCCTGTTTGTAAATTTATTATTCTTCTTGTTAAGGTAGAAGATACCGGTTTTATCCAGCAAGAAAAAGTTACTCCACTCATTAAACTAACATTTAAACTAGGATTACTTGAAGCACTAATTTTTGACGTAGATACACCGTTAAAGTTATAAGCCGTATTTGGTGTATTGTCCATACTATTCGCTAAAGAAACTCCAACACCTGGTGTACCATGATTTTCAAAACCACTACTATCACCGGCATTACCGGTAAACGGATAATAGGCAACTAGACCGTTTGAAGGTTTGGTTTGATTTTTAAAAATAGAAATGGTTCCATTACTTCTATTTACCATTATAATATCGGGTTTACCGTCTGAATCAATATCTGCCACATAGGATTCTGTTACAGTTCCACCACTTGTAAACTCTTTTCGATTACCTAAAGTATTGGTATTAATAATCGAATTTAAGCCAAAATTTCTCCATATTGAAATGGAACTAGATGATTCATAACCAACAACTATATCTTGTCTTCCATCAGCATCCAAATCTGCACATGCTGCTTGCAAAGGATTTGCCAATGAAGAAAATGTAGTAGCAGTAGAAAAACTCAAATTATTTAATGAACACGTGTTTTTATATATACCAATATTACTTGAATTATAATTGGAAACTACTAAATCCATTTTAGTATCATTATCCATATCAGCAGCAATAATACGAGATGGTAAACTACCTGTTGAAACTGTGACACCCGGTGTTGAAAAAGTAACTGTACCAACAGTTGATATATTTTTAAAAATCATTATACTATTGCTTGCATAATTGCAAATTGCAATATCTGTTATCCCATCGCCACTAAAATCATTACATGATAATGAGTTAGGCTGGAGACCTACATTTATTATGGTGCACCCACTGATGTCAAAAGAAATGTTACCTAAAATCGAAGTGTTTCTGTAAATTCTTATTTGCCCTAGGTACCAAAAGCCTGCTATTAAATCCGCCTTTCCGTCACCATCAATATCTTTTAGCTTCACAGGACTTGTGCAACTTGGTACACTAATGTGTGTTGGAGCTGTGAAAGAAATGGTACTTCCTACAGAAGTATTCCGATATATAGAAAAACTACTTGCAACATTTGTAGTAGTAAATGGAGATGCTACAATATCCGCTTTACCATCACCATCCAAATCTCCTGCATCTAACTGTAAAACATTATTTAAGGCAGGCAATGTAACAACAGAGGAAAAACTACTTGAATTAATAACTCCCTGAGAGGCACTGTTGCTAAAAATTGCTATTTGACCTGTTGTAGAATTACTGTTGTAGGTAACAAGAACTTCTGGCTTGTTATCATTATTTAAATCTGCTATTGTTCCTAAACCAGTTGAAGTATTAGTCCCAATGCTAAAATCGACTTTAGATGCAAATGAAGCGTTGTTAATCTGGCTTTTTAAAGAAGAACAAGCAATGCTTGACAACAAAAAGATAAGTATGTTTTGAAGTATTCTATTTTTAGGCATAACAAAATTTTAAGCAATTAAAGACTTATAGTCGATTATGCAAAATTTAGTTAATGTTTTATTGGTTATGCATTAACGAATCCTATCAGCGCTTTTAACCAACTCGTCATCTTTTTTAATTAAACGTAATACACGCCAATTAAGGTATAAATTAAAAATCATCAATATAACACCTACACTGGAATAAGGCATTAGTTTACTAAACTCAAAGCCAGGCATATAATTAATAGCTTTTGCAAATAGAGCTGCATAAAGCATACTCATCACCAAAAAATTTAGCCTTGTTAGCTTAATTTGTTTTTCCCTGTTTTTAAATGAAAATATAATGGTTAAAGTTAAGCCTATTAGTATGGCTGCAATGGCTATCAGCCCATATTGAACAGATACTACTTTTATTATGCTGGTTTGGGTTTGTTTTCCATCAATAAGAGCATTCTGTACTTCAGTATGTTTAAAATGAAAAATATTTAAGTCATATTCATCTATACCATTGGTGGCATTCTGTTGCTTCATAGATAAGAGACTACCAGTGCACATAATTGAAACTAAAATTATAATGGCTATTAAATAAACGGTTTGAATACGCTGTATCATATTAATTCTTTTTGTGGGGCAATTTATAAATCTTTATTGTAATTGATATAATCAAAAGTACTATTAGATTTGCACACCATAAAATTTATAACATGAAAGACGTTTTTATTATAGATGCTGTTCGCACACCGGTAGGAAAATTTGGAGGGGCTTTAAGTACTATCAGACCTGATGATTTGGGTGCTATTGTCATTAAAGCGTTGGTTGAACGGAACCCTACTATTGATATAAACGACATTGAAGATGTTATTTTTGGCGCAGCTAATCAGGCAGGAGAAGACAATAGAAATGTAGCCCGGATGAGTGCTTTACTGGCGGGCTTGCCGATTACTGTGGGAGGTAATACGGTAAATCGTTTATGTGCTTCGGGTTTACAAAGCATTGCTGATGCCAGCAGAGCAATTGCTTGTGGAGATGGAGATATATACATTGCAGGTGGAACGGAAAGTATGACTCGCGCCCCTTTTGTAATGGCAAAAGCAGAAACTGCATTTAGCAGGGTGCCTGAAATTTATGATACTACTATAGGTTGGCGCTTTACCAACAAAGCATTATCTAACTTGTACTATCCTTTTTCTATGGGTGAAACTGCTGAAAATGTTGCTGAACAATGGAAAATTTCCCGTGAAGAACAAGATGAATTTGCAAGGGACTCTCAACAAAAATACCAGGCAGCGCATAATGCAAACATATTTGCCAATGAAATAGTTCCCGTGTTAGTGCCACAAAAAAAAGGAGATAGTATTCGTTTTGAAAAGGATGAACATCCCCGCTTAAGTTCGATGGATGAATTAGCTAAATTAAAACCTGCTTTCAAAAAAGACGGCTCAGTAACGGCCGGTAATTCATCGGGTATAAATGATGGTGCTGCTGCATTAATTTTGGCAAGTGAAGACGCTGTAAAAAAATATAACTTAAAACCATTAGCCAGATTAGTAAGCAGGGGGATTGCGGGTGTACATCCATCTATTATGGGAGTTGGGCCTATCCCCGCTACTCAAAAAGCACTTAAACGTGCTGGCTTAAGCATAAACGATATTGGTCTGGTTGAATTGAATGAAGCTTTTGCTTCGCAAGGATTGGCTTGCATGAGAGATTTAAATATAAATCCGGAAATTGTTAATGTAAACGGTGGAGCTATAGCAATAGGACACCCGCTTGGTGCCAGTGGTGCACGTATTTCAACTACGCTGATTCACCAAATGCAAAAACAAAACGCAAAATATGGATTAGCTACTATGTGCATTGGCGTGGGACAAGGTGTTGCCCTTATATTTGAAAAAGTTTAGGAAACCTTTAGCTTTTAACGTATTTAATTATTTCTAAAAGGTTCTTGGGATTAAAGGCCTTTAGAAATAGACTCCATGATGTTTTTGGCTTATAAAAAGTAAGCGTGAAAAGCATACCAATAAAGTTTGTAGTAATTAACGCTGCTGCTGCTCCCTTTGCGCCATAAATTGGTATTAGGTTCAAGTTTAAGATTAAAGCCACCCCCATAGAAAAAAACTGCACCATAATAATGTACCGCTGTTTATTTTCTGCCAGCATCCACATAGACCAAGCTGTACCATAGAAAACTGGTATTGAATTCCAGATATGGATTTTAAATATAGCTGCGGCCATATAATATTTCTCTTTGTATAAAAAATTAATTACTAAATCGCCAAACAATAAGCCTCCAACACAAAATATTAGCGCAGTCCAAAGCATTAATGAATATAGCTGTGTTAACCTTTTTAATTGAAGTTCTTTATTCTCTCTGTTTTTTACAATACCTGGTAAAATAGCTGCACAAACAGCCACAGGAATAAAGGAAGAAGCCTCACTAATTCTGACTGCAGCCGCATAATTCCCTAATATATTTAAATCTAAAAATCGTTTAACCAATATTTGATCCATTTTCTGGTATACAGTCATAACCAAGCCTGAAACAATATTTGGCCAAGAATGCCCCAACAGCTCTTTAACCTCGCCCCAGGAAAATTTCCATAGAAAAACATTTTGTTGGTTTTTACTATAAAACCACAACTGGTTCACAACAGTCAATATAGCCTCCAATAATACCATTGCTGCAAAATACTCAACCCTTGCACCTACATAAATCAAAACTATTTTAACTATAGATGACGTCACTAAAGTAATTACCTGTGTAATAGCACTATACTTTCCTAAAACAGATGACTGAAAATAAAAATCAATAACAGTAAAAGCCTGAAAAATAACAGATGTACTTACTAAGAAAACGATATATGTATTTTGTGCATTATCTCTTATGGAGGAATAATAAGTTGCAGCAATTACCACTGCTATGGCGCCAACAAAACGAAGCCAAAAACTTGTTCCTAAAATAGTATTCTGTTTATCTTTCCGGGTAATTAACTCTCTGACGATAATACTATCCATGCCTAAAGAAGAGAAAACGGTAAAAATAGCTATTACGTTTAGGGCGTAACTAATCATACCAAACTGCTCAGGGCCTAAATATCTTGCTACTAATATACCTACTAATATGCCGGATACAATTCTTGATAGCTTCTCAATTAAAATCCACGTAGTATTTAATACGTATTTTTTAGCTGCGTTTTGAGTTGACATATTTTTAATGAGGCTACAAAGAAACATATTTTAGCTAAACGAAAAAGAAAGAAATATGCTACTTTCGTAATGGTAAATAATGGATACACCTATATTATTCTTAATATTTAACAGACCTCAAACAACACAGCTTGTTTTTGATGTTATTCGTAAAGCTAAGCCCTCTAAGTTATATATTGCTGCTGATGGAGCCAGAAAAGACAAAGTTGGAGAAGACAAGCTTTGTGAACAAACCAGAGCTATTATTGAACAAGTAGATTGGCATTGCAATGTTAAAACTCTTTTTAGAGAACATAATTTGGGGTGCAAAATAGCTATTAGTTCTGCTATCAATTGGTTTTTTGACAATGAAGAACAAGGAATAATACTTGAAGATGATTGTTTGCCGGACTTAAGTTTTTTTACGTTTTGTAGTGCCTTATTAGAATATTATAACCACGATACCCGGATTATGCATATTTCCGGGAATAACTTTCAAGATGGAATCGTTAGAGGTGATGGAACATATTATTTTTCAAAGTATAACCATATTTGGGGTTGGGCAACTTGGAAAAGAGCTTGGCTTACCTATAATGTTGATATGGAACAATTAGATAAGGCATTACGTTTAAGGGTTTTTGAAAATACGCTTTCAAAAAAAGAACTCAAATTTTGGCTAAAATATTTTAATGAAATAAAAACCGGTATAAAAAATACCTGGGACTATCAAACAATGTTGAATCAATGGACCCAAAATGGGTTAACAATAATTCCTAATAAAAACTTAGTTACTAATATTGGATTTGGTGGTGGAACAAATACATTGGTAGAAATAGAAGGTTTATCAAATATTAAACTTGATGCTATTACTGAAATAATACATCCAAGTTTTATTTATAGTGATAAGATAGCTGATGATTATACTTTTAATACAAAGTATAATGCGAAAAAAATTAGTTTTTTAAACCGACTTTTTAGAAAATAAATACTATTTGTTTAAACAAACTCTCGCCATTTCAATTAATTTTCGTCCAAAGTTTCTCATCAATTCCTGGTTTTCAATAAATGCTTTTTCTTCTTTTTGTTTATTTGGCCCGGGTGATAATTCAGTAAGGTGTTTATTAATCAAACTGGCTAATTGTTCTGCATTTTTCTGTTCGAAATAATAGGTATAAGGTGGGTTCTGTTCTATATGTACAGGAAAATCACTTAAAAAAATTGTTTTCCCTAATGAGCGACCATCTTCAACTACAGTGCTCCAACCTTCAAATAAACTGGGTTGAATAATGGCCATTGAACGCCTTATTAATTGTATCTGATCTTGCCGTGAAATAAATCCTACAACTTTAAACTCATCTTCAACATTAAGTTCTTTGGCTTTTGTAATTAAGGATGGATAATAATCAGGATTACGAAAATCTTCCGTTGCACCGGTACAAACAACACATATACGAACTCCGCTTTGTTTTAGTATTGACAATGCTTTTATTACCGTCTCATGGTCTTTATGTTTCCAAAATTGATTACATACAATAAAAAACTTATCCGGTAAATTATATTTTTCCTGCGTTTCAACAGGATTTAATTGTAGCCACTCTTTATTAGCATTGCTAACAAAACGCAATAAAAACTCGTTACCTGTATAATCGGGAAAAAATTTCTTATAATCATTAAGCGCACATTCACTACTAAATGCTATAATGGGTGCTTGTTTTGCTGCATGTAAGCTACGGCCTTCTCTTGTTGCTAATTCTTGCGGTGAAAATAAATGTGGTAAATACCTATATTGAAAATCGGGTATCCATCCACCCCACTTAAAAATCCATTGCTTTGGTAAATTACCTCCTGGATAATAAAAGTCTATTTTTTTAAAATTCAACCATTTCCACCTTAACCAAGCGGGACTAATTTTCAATAATTTATAAAATACTATATGAAAAATACTTTCTATAAAAATGTGGTCAACCTTTAATAAAATATCTTTAGGTATATCCTTCTTATTACGTGTAGCTAATGAAACTATTATCTGTTCACGCTCTTTATCTGAAAGCAAAGTCAAGGCATGTATACAATTAAAAATATAAATATTGCCTGCATGCCAATTGGGGTCTGATATTACATTAAAACAAATATGTATTTTTTTCTTACTCATGAATACTCTTCAACCAATTTGCCGTTAACTCTAATCCCTTATTTATATTGTACTTAGGGCTAAATCCAATTTGCTTTATTTTACTAATATCTGCCACCCAATTATCCGGATCACCAATTTTATGTTCTCCTGTAAAACCATATTGTATCCGGTCGTTTAAATGACTATAAAAAGTAGATACAGCTTCACTTATTTTAACTTGAATGCCTGACCCAATATTATAACTTTCTCCATCAAACGGTGCTTTTTGTATAATGCAGTTTAGCACCTCCAATAAATCATCTATATATATAAAATCGCGTGTTTCATTACCTGTTCCAAATAAATTTACGGGTGTTTGCTGCAGTGATTTCTGAAATAAATCCCAAAATAATTGTTTTCGCAAACCCGGACCATATGCTGAAAAAATTCGAAGATTGCAGGTAGCTATATTAAAAAAACGATGATACTCTTTTAATATATACTCACTTTGCAATTTATGAAAACCGTAAGGCGATACAGGGTTTCTGTTAGCTGTTTCTGTAATGGGTAGTTTTTCAGGATTTCCATATACAGCAGCACTTGAAAAATTAATAAACTTACATGTTGGATTATATGTTCTTATTGCAACTAAAAGTTTGTGAACATTTAATACGTTTAACTCAAAATCAATTGAGGGCTTCTCAAATGAAAAACCCACATGTGCTGAACCAGATGCATTAATACAAAAATCGAAGTGCTGGTTAATAAACAATTGATCAAAATCTGTATGGATAGCAGTAAGGCATATGTAATTAGTGTCATCACTTGCAACTACATCCGCTTTGTGTACTTCATTGCCCTGTTTACTAAAGTAATCAACACAATGCTGGCCGATAAATCCCTTACTTCCTATTATTAAAATTCTCATCCTTTTATATTTACTTTATAGCAACAAATGAATATAAGCGGCCAGGAGACTTATCAGACTTACCTTTTACCAAACACATTAAATTATAAAAAATATTGTTACTTACCAACATTTTTGCAAATGGTTCTCCCATTATTTTTGATAAGGTATTGATAAAATTAGTTTTCATCTGTTGTATTGACGTAGGTGCAAAATTAATAACACTTTGATATGGATTTATTATTTGTTTTATATCCAAACCTGCTTGTTCAATACATGAAATATAATGGACCAAAGTGTAGGCATGCTCGCCACCATATAGCTTGTGCAATAAATGATTATTCAAAAATACTGGTAAATCACTTTCATTACTCAATACATGCTCTCGTGTAGCAATAAATGTGCCTCCCGGCTTTAATACTCTTTGTACTTCTTTACAAAATTTGCCTAAATCATTAGCATGATGAAGAACCTGACGTACATAAACTACATCAAAAAAATTATCTGCATAGGGTAATTGTTCACCAAAAGTTTCAGCCACTTGAATACCTAAATCATTTTGCGCTGATAAATAATTAATAGCCCCCGCCCCAACATCATTACTTGGGTCAGGCTCTAAAGCATAGGTTTGTAAATTGCTTTTTGCAAAAGCATAGGTTACAATTCCCCGGCCAGCACCTATGTCTAAAATATTCTTTGCATTGTCAGGAATTAATTTCATTAGTGAATTAAACTCTTCACTTGCAAAGAATCTATCGGCAGAGGCTTGTATATCTGCTTCAAAATAATTATCCAATACTGCTTGTGTGAATTCTGGTTTGTTTCTTAGTTGCGCTACTGCCTGTTCCCAATTCATTACTAATTATTATCTTTAATATACTTAGCCGGATTTCCTCCAACAATTGTATATGGTTCAACATTTTTGGTTACTACACTACCCGCAGCTATTACAGCTCCTTCTCCAATTCTTATTCCTTTTAAAATTTTTACATCAAAACCTATCCATACCTTATCCTCAATAATTGTTGGTTCTATTTTAACATATGTCCAATCTTTTTTCCCTTGCCCCCAATTTACTACATCATTTTTTCTTCCTTCAAACTTTACTGCATGTGAGTTGTGATCTACAATAGTACAACCCCATGAGATTAGTACATCGCTTCCAATAGTAATGTTTGATGCGGCAACCAGTTTAGTTCCAGAACCAATAAAGGTTCTATTACCAATTTCAATTTTAGCATTTGGTCTATCAAAAAAAAAGGTTCCTTCAAAAATACTTTTATCACCAAGCTTAAACGTACAACCTAAATGATTATTTATTGCCTGACTATTCCAAACAATAAATCCTTGATTTAAAATCGTTGTCTTTTTTTTTATTTTATGTTTTAAATAATATGCTCTTAAATTGCGTAAAAACATTTTCTAATTTTTAGCAATTATAAGTTATATTTACTTTTGAAAATACTCCTGCTCGATAATTTTGATTCTTTCACCTATATGCTCAAAGACTATTTGGAGCAATGTGGTTGCAATTGCCTTACATACAGAAACAATGCCATTACTTTAGCTGAACTGAATTTGATTGAATTTGATGCCATTGTAATTTCTCCTGGCCCTAAAGTACCTAAAGTATCTGGTATATTAATGGATTTAATTCATGCTTACCATAGGCAAAAACCTATATTGGGTATCTGTTTAGGCCACCAGGCTATTGGAGAGTTTTTTGGTGCTGAATTGCATAAGGCTGGTTTACCTCGACACGGAAAAGTAGATGCTATGAACCATACAGACGATGTAATGTTTGAACACATTCCTACCCTGTTTAATGCTACGCGATACCACTCTTTGATTATTGATAAATTACCTGCAGACTTAATTGCAACCTGTTTCTGTAACGATGAGATAATGGCTTTTAAACATGCATCTTTGCCTATATGGGGAATTCAGTTTCATCCGGAAAGCTGTGAGACGGAATATGGCCTGCAATTAATTAAGAACTTTATTACTCATGTAAAAACAAACAGGCTTTCTTTCTGTTAAGTTTTTGTGTTTATTTACACTACTTTTATCAATTGTATCGTTTTTACTCAGGTGTTGGAAAGCTTTCAACTCTAAGTATATTTGTTTAAAATTTATTATTAATTAAATGTTTGCTTTTCAACTTGTTTCAAACGAAGTATTTGCGCTCAAGCCCAGTGATAGTGCATCTAATGCCTTGTTGTTTATGGACGATTGGGGTATAAAAGACTTACCGGTGGTTCAAAACAATAAACTTTTAGGTGTTGTTAATGAGCAAATGCTTTTACCATATAGCAGCGAAAAAGTAACTGACTTACTCAATCCTCAGCCTCCTTTTTGCCACGAAAACACCCATTTGTATGATATATTAAAGTTATTGTTTACTTCTAATATAACCGCTATATCCGTTATTGATGGTGAGCAAAATTTTAAAGGTGTTGTAACTGCTAAAGATTTGGCGAAACAACTATTTAACAGCAGCAGCCTGGGGCAGGAAGGTGGTATTATTGTATTACAAATGTCTGCCAACAATTATTCATTGGCTGAGATTGCGCGTATAACTGAAGTAAACAATGCTAAAATTTTATACATGCATGTACATCCGCTGGGTGATGAAAACAACACCATTCAGGTATCTTTAAAATATAATGTAATAGACCTAAAATATATAATTGCCACTTTTGAACGATTCAGCTATGATATAATTTTTGCTTCGGTTCAACGTGATGACGAAGATAATTTTAATGCAAGGTATAGTTGGCTGATTAAATATTTGAATACATAGAAACCCATGCAAATTGCCATATTTGGAAGATATTTTAAAGAGGAACGCTACAACGAATTGCAGCAGTTTTTTGATTACCTGGAAGAGAAAAAAATAAATTTTTCTGTTTATAGGAAATTTTTAGAAGATGGCTTACGCAATGGCTTAAACATTTCGCCTAAAACAAAAACTTTTTCTAATTACCAAGACTTTGAAAAAGCAAAATTTGATTTTGTAGTAAGCATCGGTGGTGATGGTACTATATTGATGTGCCTGGAATTTGTAAGGCACATGCAAACCCCTATAATTGGTATTAATACTGGCCGGTTAGGTTTTTTAGCGGGGGTTCCTGCACATGAAGCATGCGCTATGGTTGATGATTTGGAGAAAGGCCGTTTTAGTACTGACTCCAGAACGGTATTGCAATTGGAAAGCAACAAAGCCAATATGTTTGGTGGCGTAAAATATGCTTTAAATGATTTTGTATTACACAAAAAGGATAGCTCAAGTATGATTACTATTCATACTTTTATTAATGGTGAATTCCTTAACTCGTATTGGAGCGATGGTTTAATTATATCTACTCCAACCGGTAGTACCGGCTATAACTTAAGCTGTGGCGGACCTATATTATATCCTTCAAGTGCCAGCCTTGTTATTACACCTATTGCGCCACATAACTTAAATGTAAGGCCTATTATTATATCTGATAACAATGTAATATCGTTTGAGGTAGAAGGTCGCAGTACTTCGTTTTTAGCAACGCTTGATTCGCGCTCGGAAAGTATTGAGGCAAGTACACAATTAGCAGTACGTAAAGCTGATTTTAAAATGAACTTACTGCGTTTAAACAGCGAAAATTATTTACAAACTTTACGCGAAAAACTGATGTGGGGTTACGACAACAGGAATTTCAGGAACAGCTAATTTTACTTTTAATTGAATAAAAGAAAACCCCGTTATAAAATGAATTTATAACGGGGTTTTTATATGCGGGTTTATACAACCTTTGTTATATACCTGCAGTAATAGCTGTTAATTTATCGTTTAATTCTTTAGCTATTTTATCTTGCTTATAAAACTGTGCTACCTGAATACAATAGCTAATAATCTGTATGTTTTCCTCTAATTCAGGCTGAACAGATTTAAATTTCTTAGTGTTTTTAAACGTTTTATAGTAAGTAGCTTTTGTGTTGCTGGTTTCTGTAATTTGTTTCAACAACTGGTTGGCTTTATCAATTGCACCTGCCTGGAAGTAACCTTCGGCTAAGCGAACTGAAAACACATCGTGTGAAATATTATACTCCGGTAATACTTTTTGGCAATAGTCCAGTGCTTTAATAGCGCTGTCTTTTTTACCTTCCTGTACCAATTTCTCAGCTAAACGGTAGAATATATTTCTGAAGTTTTTGGTTTGACGTAAAATGGTTTCGTCTAAATACACATTTTTGTCTTCAATATTACCCCACTTGAATTTATTCATTACGTTATTCCAAAGCACTTTTGAGTTTATTCTGCCGGTGCTTGGGTCGTTAGGGTTTTGTTGATTTAATATAGGTACTAAACGATAAGTTAATCCTTCCATCTGGAAGTAGTTTTGCATATTTAAATACACATCGCTACCGGTTGTTATAGCCCAATAAATAGGTCTTTTATTAATGTTTGAGCTTACAATATCAAGCGTTAACAAATCAGGCTTTAACATGTTATTAGGGTTATTGCTAACTTCAAACTTAATACTGTCAACCATCATGGCTGCATCTTCTGGCTGTACAACGCCATTTTTTAAGCAAGCTTCTTTATCTATTTTTATGCTAAAGCGTTTGGTAGGGTAATAGTTAATGTACTCACCACTTTGCATTTGCACCTGACTTGATTTATTATCATCGCCCATGAAGGCCATTAATTTATTCAAATCATAATAATCTGTCTGGTTTAAGCCTAAACTCGGATTATCGTAAAATACTACGTAATCTCTTGTTCCCTGAATGTATTTATCAGGTGTCCAGCTAAATTCAACAGGTTTACCATCGTATGCCTGACGTCTTAAGCCATCAGCATACCAGTCGGTACCCAATAAGCTTAAGTTTATAATACGTATGTCGCTTCTTATATTTTCTACGTTTTGGGCATACCATAACGGGTAGGTATCATTATCGCCATTGGTAAATAGTATAGCATCTTTTTCGCAGCTGTTTAAATAGT
This sequence comes from uncultured Bifidobacterium sp., assembly GCA_964442045.1. Taxonomy (GTDB): domain Bacteria; phylum Bacteroidota; class Bacteroidia; order UKL13-3; family UKL13-3; genus JAAFJM01. The sequence continues at coordinate 33,919 of CAYTWI010000003.1, read as the reverse complement.
CTTCGGCAAAATGTAATGCTGTAAAACGGTTTGAGCGGTTATGATCATCCCAATTTTGCTGTCCCATTAAAATTGGTGCTCCTAATAAACAGGCGGCTGTGGTTAAACCTGTGGCTGCCATAGCATTCATTTTTTTCGACAACCAGTCAATAATAGCTAAAACACCCAAACCTATCCATATTATAAATGTTTGGTATGAGCCTACATAGGCATAATCACGCTCGCGAGGCTGGTGTGCCGGGAAATTCAGGTATAGAATAATGAAGAAACCGGTAAATAAGAACAAGGTTGTTATTACTGTGGCATCTTCTTTTTGTTTTCTGAAATGGAAAATTAAACCGATAATACCCAATATTAATGGAATACCAAAGTAAGTATTGTGTGCTTTGTTATTTTTTAACAATGCCGGAAGGTCTTTTTGCGGACCTAATCTCCATTCGTCAAAGAAGGTAATACCAGTTATCCAGTTTCCTTTGGTTACATCTCCATAACCTTGCTCATCGTTTTGGCGACCCACAAAATTCCAGAAGAAATAGCGCCAATACATAAAGCCTAATTGGTATGATAATAAAAAGTCTATATTTTTTCCAAATGTGGCTTTTTTACCTTCGCCAATATCCTCCCAATTTCTGTACGATTGCACATAATCGGCTCTATCTGCCCACATACGCGGTAAAATAGTACAATCTTTCGGATCGTATTCTCTTTCTAATTTTTCTCCTGCTTCTACGTACTGCTCTTTTCCATTGGCATCAACCGAGCGCCTGTAGTTCATACCTTTTGATTTGGTACCTATAGGACGTGCATAAAAATACTGACCGTACAATAATGGATTATCGCCATACTGTTCACGATTAATGTATGATAGCAACGCAAATGGCTGATCAGGGTCGTTCATATCGATAGGTGGATTGCCTAGTGAACGAACAATAATCATAGCATAACTTGAAAAACCTATTACTATAAATGAAAATGATAATACAATGATATTTTTAACTGCATTGGAAACTTTAGCATAAAAGAAAATTACATAAAGAATACCTGTTAAAAGTGCCCATCCTATAAAGGTTCCCAATCCTGCATTTATATTGAAAGATACTAAGAACAGTATTGCGTAACAAGCAATGGCAGCATATAAACTTCTTTTATCGTTGGTTTGGGTATAATGTAATGACGAAACCATTAGCACTAACATGATAACGATTAACATTAAGGTACCTGTGTTGGTAGAAAAACCCATTGAGTTTACCGCAAAATAATCAAGCTTGGTAGCCAAAGTTGGCAAGCCCGGTATAATACCAAACTGTACAAAACCAATAGCTAATACGGCTACTGCCGAAGCTTTTAAAAATCCTGGTAAAGTATAAGTGTTCTTTTTAAAGTAATAAACGTAAACAATGGCCGGAATAACCAACAAATTCAATAAATGGACACCAATAGCTAAACCAATTAAATAAGCAATTAAAACAATCCAGCGGTCAGCACCTTTTTCGTTGGCTGAATCTTCCCATTTTAAAATACACCAAAAAGTTAAGGTAGTAAAGAAACTTGATGAAGCATACACCTCTGCCTCTACTGCTGAAAACCAGAATGTATCGCTAAAGTTAAGTGTTAAGGCTCCTACTAAACCTGCTCCCATTACCGCAAAAACCTGTTGTGCCGATAATTGCTCACCTGCTTTGCTCACTATTTTTTTACCTAAATGGGTAATTGTCCAGAAGGTAAACATTACACACAAAGCACTGGTAGTAGCCGAAACCATATTTACCATAAATGCAACCTTGGTAACATCAGAAGCAAAAAGGGAGAATATACGCCCAATCATTAAAAACAATGGTGCTCCCGGAGGATGGCAAATTTGCAAACGGTACGATGCTGAAATAAACTCACCACAATCCCAGAAACTAACAGTAGGTTCAAGGGTTAATGTATAAGTAATTAGAGAAATAATAAATGTAATCCAACCGAGTACATTGTTGCTTAAATTGTATTTATTCATTAGTGCTAAATATATTTTGCTTTTATTAATTTTTTACGTTTTAGGTGTAAATGGCAAACATAAGGGAAAATGGTATATGGCGCAATAGTTATTCTAACATCATTTAATTAGGTTTTAGCATGAATTTATTTACCTGCAATTGGTTGCAAAACGTTATTGTTAACTTTTTCTACATCACTAATTTAATTGTGTATCAAAATTTTACGAAACTCTTTTACCCAATACAGCAAAAGCAATTTCGGGTTTTTGTCGCCTAAGCGACAAACGCGCATGGTGTTATTTTATTCCTTTGTGCCATAAAATTATTTATTATGAAAAAGTTAATCTTGTTTTTTAGCGCTGTTTTGCTGCTTATCAGTACTCAGGCGCAAACCGATTTCAACACCCGTAAAAAACACTTCAATATTGATAAAAACAGTTTAGCCGTTCAGGGCTACGATGTAATCTCGTATTTTGAAGGAAAACCACAAAAAGGTATTGCTCAATTCCTTGTTTTTCACAAAGGGGTGCAGTATTACTTTACCAGTGCTTCGCACAAAGAGCAGTTTTTAAAAACACCCGAAAAATATGAACCTGCTTACGGTGGATGGTGTGCTTACGCCATGGGGGCCAATGGCGAAAAAGTAGAAATTGACCCTACATCGTACAAAATAGCCAACGGCAAACTGTACTTATTTTACTATAGCTTTATTAATAAAACCATAAACAAATGGAACGCTGATGAGGCAAACTTAAAAAGTAAGGCTGACCAAAACTGGAATACATTAGTTAAACAATAAGCCAAAACCATGAAAAAGATTTTATTGATTATAACCACTGCTTTAAGTATGGCTTTACAGGGCCAAAACAAAGCAACCCTGGTGGAACATTTTACCAATACCTTATGTTCCGTTTGTGCATCGCGTAATCCGGGTTTATACCAAAACTTACGTGCACAACAAGATGTATTGCATATAGCTTATCATCCAAGTGCTCCTTATGCAGCCTGCATTTTAAACCAACACAACAAAGTGGAGAACGATGCTAAAACTAATTATTATGGTGTTTATGGGTCTACTCCGCGTATAGTTATTAATGGAGTAGTACAATCTGCCTCTGCCAATTATGCTAATGCAGGTATTTTTAACCCATTTAAAAACATAGCTGCTGATGTAAGTATTTTGGTAAAACAAACTATAGAAGGCGATTTGATTAAAAGCACGGTATCGGTAAAGCGTTTAACCGGTGCTGCGTTAAATAATTTAAAACTACATGTAATGTATGTGGAAGATACCTTGTTTTACAATGCCCCCAATGGAGAAAACCAGCATTACGATGTGTTTAGAAAAGCCGCCAGTAATATACAAGGGGTAGATATAACATTACCAAACAATACAGATGATTCACTGGTGGTATTGACACAAACAACTGTAAATACAACCTGGAATAAAAACCGCATGTATACACTGGCCTTTGTGCAAAATGCAAGTGATAAAACTATTTTAAATGCAGCCAGATCAACTACTGCAAAAACGAATAGCACCGGTATTAAAACATTACAGGACATAGGTGTGCAATTGTTTCCAAACCCCGCCAGTGAGGCGTTGTATATTAACTTAAACACTATTGGATTAAACAAAATTAGTATTACCAATATGCTGGGTAGTGAGGTGTTGAATACTACTATTAACAACTCTGAGAAGCTTGATTTAACAGGGTTTAGCAGAGGTGTTTATTTTGTAGGCATAGAAAATGAACTGGGCAAAACAACGCAAAAAATACTTATTAAATAAGCGTTATTGAAAATGGAATTGATTCCTTATAAAGAAGAATTTAGAGAACAGCTAATTGCCGTTTGGGAGAAATCTGTCAGCGCAACACATCATTTTGTTACTCCGGAAGAAGTTGCCCGGTTAAAAGAGCTGGTAAAGCAGATTGATTTTAATTCATTCCAGGTTTATTGCCTGGTTTCTGAAAGTAAGGTCCTGGGATTTTTAGGAGTAGAAGACCACGTAATAGAAAGCTTGTTTTTAGACCCTGATTACATTGGACAAAAGCTAGGAACCAGGATGATGAATTTTGCCTTAAACGAGTTAAAAGCTGACAAGGTAAATGTGAATGAACAGAATTCAGATGCTATTCAATTTTATTCCAAATTTGGATTTGTTACCTACGAAAGAACGGAGAAAGACGAATATGGTAACGATTATCCAATATTAAAAATGAAACTATTTAAACCCTAACAAACATGAAAAAAACAATTGCCCTTATAGCAAGACTTGGTGCAGCAGCTATATTACTGCAAACACTATTTTTTAAATTTACCGCAGCTCCTGAGTCTGTTTATATATTCAGCACTTTAGGTATGGAACCATACGGACGTATAGGCAGTGGCATAGCTGAATTACTATCGGCCATATTACTCATTTGGCCCGGCAAATCATTAATCGGAGCAATCCTTTCAGCAGGGGTTATGGTTGGCGCTATTGCTTCGCATGTATTGGTTTTAGGATTGGAAATTATGAATGATGGCGGCTTACTCTTTACACTCGCACTCATTGTTCTTTTACTCAATTTAATCATTATAGCTATTCACTTAAAACAAGTGTTAAGTATAGATTTAACTATGCCGGGCACCATTGTTAAACAATTAAGTATATAGTTATCATGAAAAAAATAATATTTATATGCACGCTATTGGTACTTGCGGCCACTTTATGTAAAGGGCAAGATACTAAACCAAGTTATTTTAAAAATGGATTGAATAACTATGAATTGGGTTTATCGAGCAATGGAGAGGCTAATATTATTGATTTAGGCTGGAACCATTTACACCCGGTTACCAAAAATAAAAAGTTTAAAATTGGTTATGGTATTCGTTTTACCGGCAACTTTGGTAAAGGCGCTTTTATTACTGCACCGGCTAAACTCACCAGCGGAACGGAGAGCCCTCTTGTTATTTTTGCCGATGATAAATTGGAAAATTTTGACACCATTGGTGTAAGCAGCTTTAATGTAAATAGTATTAACGCCAGTATTCATTTAAACTATGCTTTTACCAACAAATGGGAAATAGAATTTAACATTGATGCCATTGGTTTTAGTTTTGGCAACAGTGTTACGGCCGATTACAACAGCAGTAAGAGAAACACCTCCAACCCAATGGCTGATAGTAAACAAACAGCCAAACCCAGCCCTTTTAATTTGCTGTTGGTGAGCGATAATGATATAGGCAGCTTAAACTCGGAAATAAAAATTAAGTACTACTTTCGTAATCAATGGGCATTAAATGTAGGAGGTACTTTTATTTTTGCCGAATACACTACCGCCAACAAATTGTATAAGGACAATGATAGGTTTAGACAAAAAACGTTTGTTCCTATGATTGGCATTAGTTATAGTCCTTTTAAAAAGTAAAACATGAAAAACAAGATAAGCTTGCTGCTGATAGGTTTAATACTATTGGTAAAAATCAATATAGCCCAGGCTCCTTTAAAAGTACTATCAAGCAGTATTACTTTTAAAATAAAAAATGCCGGCTTAACTGTTAATGGTAGCTTTAGCGGATTTAGCGGTGAAATAAATTTTAACCCTGAACTGTATAAACAAGCAAAAATTACGGGAAGTGTTGCGGTAAATACCATTAATACAGGTATTGCAGCCAGGGACAGGCACCTGCAAAAGGAAGAATACTTTGATGCAGAAAAGTTTCCCGCCATCACCATAGTTTCCAGTTTTTTTGGTAAGGAAGGCAATCAATTTAAAGGCTATTTTAAATTAACCATAAAAGGTATTACAAAAGATATTGTAATTCCCTTTACATTTGATAATAATATATTGAAGGGCGGGTTTACTTTAAACAGAAAAGATTTTAATGTAGGGAGTAACAGTATTATAATGAGTGATGAAGTAAATGTTTCTATCCAAATAAATACAGGCACAAAAACTAATTAACCAGAAATTACGTAATTAAAAAATTAACTCCCCAGTACCTATGTCTGTTATAAAACTAAAACAAAGTTGCCAAAACATCCTAAGCCAGATAGCTGATTTGGTCAATCAAATACAGGAGGATGATTACTCCAGAAACCTTGATTTACTAAGCGGTAATACGTTAGCCAAACATGTACGCCATGTATTGGAACTATATGTTCAATTGCTAAATGGTATAACCCTGCAAGAGGTAAATTACGATAAACGGGAACGCAACCTTTTGCTGGAACATAATAAAACCTATACCCTTGGTTTTATAAACGATTTGCAGGCGCAAATTGACGGCTTAAGCGATGCTGATAACTTATTATATTTAAACAGTTTGGTGAACGATGAAGAGCTTATGGTAAAAACAAGCATGGCAAGGGAGCTGGTGTATAATATAGAACATGCCATACACCACATGGCTATTATGCAAATAGCCTGCAAACATTGTTTTGACTATATACAACTCGATAAAAATTTTGGGGTAGCTTATGCTACCATCCAATTCCAAAAAACATGTGTACAGTAACTTTTTTACCTTATAAAAATAATGCCGGGTATATTCTTACCTCCAGCAGAGATGAAAAGGTAAGCAGGCCAAATGCTATTGCACCGCAAAAGTATAGCCTGCACGGACAAACTGTTTTTTTCCCAAAGGACAAACAGGCCGGAGGCACCTGGGTAGCAACATCGCCCAATAATTTTACCCTTTGTTTATTGAATGGTGCTTTTGTTAAACATGAATCAACACCACCGTACCGCTTAAGCAGGGGTATTATGTTGCTTGATTTTTTCAGGTTTAACAATGTACATGATTTTATAAGCTTATACGATTTTAACGGTATTGAAAACTTTACTTTGCTTATTATTGACTCCAACCACACTTTGCTTTTGCATGAGTTAAGATGGGACGGTGTTACCATGCATTATTTGTTAAAGGATAGCAGCCAAACGCATATTTGGAGTTCGGCTACTTTGTATACCCATGAGGCTATAAAAAACAGGCAGCTTTGGTTTGATGAATTTATACATGAACGTACAGATGACTGGAGTAAAGAAGCTATTATTCAGTTTCATAAAAGTGCTGGCGATGGCAGCCTGGAAAACAGTATTTTAATGAACAGGGATAACAGGGTAAAAACGGTAAGCATAACCTGTATTGAACATACTAACCAAAACTATACGGTTCAATATGTAGATACCGAAAACATGGAAACATCGTCATTGCGTATATTTAAACACGAGATGCATTAAGCATGAAAAAACTTAAGTTTTGGATTATAAAACACACCCGTTTTGAGTTTTGGCCTTATTGGTTTGCTTATATTCCTGTTTACTTTTATTATTTATATTTAGGTATTCGATTACGGCATTTGGGCTTTTTTACAGCAGCCAATCCGGGTATTTATTTAGGCGGATTTGTAGGTGAGTCGAAAAAAAATATCCTGCAAAAAATAAACAGCCAATATTTACCTGCTACTGTTTACTGCAAGCATGAGTATGACCTGGCTAAAGTTACACAGCTAATACAGGAAAAAGGTATTGATTTTCCTTTCATAGCCAAGCCCGATGTAGGCGAAAGGGGCAGCAATGTAGAAAAAATAAACAATGTAGCTGAGCTGCAACATTACATTGATACCATTACCGAAGATTTTATTATACAAGCCTTTATTGACTATGATTTGGAAATGGGTATTATGTATTACCACTACCCGGACGGAAGCCAATCAGGTATTACCAGCATTGTGCTGAAAGAATACTTAAGTATAACAGGCAATGGTAAACTAAGCGTGGAGGAATTAATTAAAAACCATTTGCGGGCACAAGGCCGCCTTGATTATTTGCTGGCTAAATTTAAACCTATTTTGCAAAAGGTATTGGAGCCTAACGAAAAACTTTTGCTGGAACCGATAGGCAATCATATACGGGGTACTAAATTTATTGATGGCAACCATTTAATTAATGCGCAACTGGTAAAGGTATTTGATGAAATAGCCCAACCTATTGATGGTTTTTATATTGGCCGATTCGATTTAAAAGTATCTTCATTAGCCGATTTATATGCCGGAAAAAATATAAAAATAATGGAGCTGAACGGAGTAAGCTCGGAGCCCGCTCATATATACGACCCGGGTACTTTTATACTGAAAGCTTATAAGGCTTTGTTTAACCACTATTACTTAATTTATACCATTGCCAAACAAAACCATCAGCGCGGACACGCCTATGTTCCTTTTTGGTTAATATGGAAACAAATAAGAATGCACCTGCGTAAGTAATGATTTTAGTTTACACCTTTCTGTTATCGTTTGTAATAAGCCTGGCAGGCTCTATACAACCGGGGCCTGTAAACCTGGCTATTTTTGCTGCCTGCCTGCAAAAGCAGTATAAAAATGCTGTTTATACCGCTATTGGTGGTTCGGTACCCGAGTTTGCTTTTTGTTTTATTGCCTTAAAGGCTGCGGGCTACATAGCCCGCTGGCAAAACCTGTTTTATATTTTTCAGATTGTATTGGTTATTTTATTGATGGTGGCTGCCACTTTTTTGTGGTTTAATAAAACCCATGCTACCGCCAAAGTAACCCGGCAACATGGTTTTATGCTGGGTGCCACACTGGCTGTTTTAAATCCGCAGCTTATTATATTCTGGACCTCAGTAATTACCTATATACAGGTAAACCATCTGTTTCAGATAAACCTTTTTGAAAACCCCGTGCAATTGCTGTTGTTTAGCTTAGGTGCCGTATTTGGTGCTTTTACTTTACACATTATACTCATTGTTATCAGCAAACTATATATAAAAATACCTGTCCAATCATTCTTTAAGTATGCTGATAAAACCATTGCGGTAATATTCATCATTTTGGCTACTTTTCAAACCATAAAATTGTTTATATAACATGGCTGAAGTTGATTTAAAATACTGGTATTTGCGCGACCACAAACTATTTTGGAAACTTAGCAACAGCGATCTGAAAGACTTGTGCCTGATAGTAGGTTTTAAAAAAGCTTACAAGGCGGAAATGATTTATTTTGCCGATGAGCAGGTGCCGCGTATTTTTTTACTTAAACGGGGCATGATAAAAATATGTGAGACCGATGAGCAGGGCAATGAAATTATAAAGGACATTATTAAAAAAGGCGATTTGTTTGGCCAGATGAGTTTGGATAATGACCAGGAAACCGGCAACCATGAATACGCACAGGCTTTAACCGATGTGAGCATTTGCTCGTTTAAAATGGATGATTTTGAACGTGTATTGGAACGCAACCCGAGTATAGCCATTGGTTATACCAAGTTTATGGGTTTAAAGCTAAAACGTATAGAAAACCGCTTTAACAATGTAGTTTTTAAAGACGTGCGCTCGCGCCTGATACAGTTTTTAAAAGACTGGGCGGAAAGCGATGGAGAAGCCAAAGACAACAGCATAGTGCTTAAAAATTACCTCACCCAACACGATTTAGCCAAACTGGTTTGCAGCACCCGCCAAACGGTTACTACCCTGCTTAACGAAATGGAAAAAGAGCAGTTAATTACTTATGGCCGCAAGGAAATTGTAATTAATAACTGGGAAAGCTTTAAGGCAAAATAATGTGCGTATAAAGTTATTTAACAAACAAAGTATTATACAAACACTATTACTTACTTTTTGGGAAAGCGTATAGCCTTTTGTTACTAATACACCTGTTTTATTGCTTAATGAACTTATAATAGGCCGTTTTATCAGCTGCTTTTATTTTTAAAATATAGTTTCCTGGCGACAGGTTATCTAAACGGATGCTATGTTGTATAGCTAAATCCTTTTGTGCTATTAGTCGTTTACCTTGTATATCAAACAGGTCAAAACTTACCCATTCGCCACTGTTAATGTACAAATAGTCGCTGGCCGGGTTTGGATAAACTGATAAACCCTGTATAAAGCCAACATTTGCCATACCAACACCTTGTACTAATTTAACATTTAAAACAGCAGTATCGCTGTAACATCCGTTGCTATCTGTTTCTATTACTGTTATTTTGCCAACACTACCCGTATCGGACCATTTTACGGTAACTGCATTGGTATTGGTTCCTGCTGTTTGTAATCCGTTTGTAATTACCCATTTAAAAACGGCTCCACTTTTAAAAGCCACTGTATAATTTTGATTACTTGCGCGTGGCACAGAGTCGTTTCCTGAAATTACAGGTGTATTGGGTTTAGCCAAAACTTCTACCTTTTGCGTGGCCGTGTCAGTACATCCTTTATTGCTTGCAGCAATCATCATTACGGTATACGTATCGGCCTTATTATAAATGGTATTTACCGTATCGGCCTGGGTACTGTTAAAGCTACTATCGCCAAAAAACCATGTTTTATTGGTTATTGTACCCTGGTTTATTGTACTTGTATTTACAAAGCTGAAATTGTTTTGGGTTAAGCACTGTTTGGCGTTACTAATTAATTGAAAAGCAGCTTCCGGTTTTGGCTGTATAAAAACATTAACTGCCTGCCTGTTGGGGTTAAGTGCACAAGTACTATCCTGCACGTAATAAGTAGTGTTGGTTGTAAGCACCGGACTCATAAAACTATTGCCCTGTGCAAGTAAATTTCCATTTACTGCGGCATCGTACCAACTAATGGTTCCTTCGGCCTCACCCATTGCTTTTAGTGTAACCTTATTACCATAGCAAATGCTGTCGTTAAGCGCTGTTGGTATGTTTGGCATCACACAAGGCAGTGCAGTGCATACAAAAGTGTTTTTATCTATAACTGAATTGTCGCCCAATTCCCCATAAGTATTTTCACCTGCACCACAAAACCCTTTCCGGCTTGGCTTTAATAAAATGGTATGAAACTCGCCTGTTTGAACAGAAATGGCATTGGCTGCTAAAGTTTGTATGGGCGTATTGCTGTTGTTATTGCCTCCATTTCCGTTTTGTCCGTAATTGTTATAACCCCAAGCCCAGGTAGTACCATCGGCCTTTAAACCTACAACATGTATTCCTCCGGCTGCTGTAGCAATCCATTTTTTATCTACACCAACCTGTACCGGGCTTTTTCTTATTTGGTTGCTGCCATCGCCTATTTGCCCGAATGAACCAAGCCCCCATGCCCATAAAGTACCGTTTGACTCTATTGCATAACCACTTCTAAAGCCAGCGGTAATACTCACCCAGGTATTTTTGGTTCCTATTTGGGTTGGTATATTTTTATCTATGCCTGTACCATCGGCTATTTGACCATATATATTATAACCCCAGCCCCACAAGGTTCCGTTGGCTTTTAACGCCAGCGAATATTCGGAGCCCGCTTTTGCGCATACCCAATCACTGTCGTTACCTACTTGCAGTAAAGTACTTGAAAAGTTATTATTGCCCGTACCTAACTGACCATAAGTATTCGTACCTGAAGCCCAAAGTGTGCCATTGGCTTTTAATAACAGTACATGGTTGTCGCCCGTGGAAACACTTACCCAATCGCTATCTGAACCAAGCTGCTCGAAGGTGTTTGTACCTACAAATCCCCAACGCCACAAAGTACCATTGGCTTTAATTCCATAACTGTTTATATATCCGCCAGCGGTACTTATCCAATTTGAATCTGCATTCAAGGTAACCGGACTTTTCTGGTCGGTGAAATTACCATTACCCAATTGTCCTTTATTATTATAGCCCCAAACCATTAATTTGCCATTGGCTCGTATACCTAAGTTGTGATAATGACCGCATGCTATGCTTACCAAATTGCTATCTCTGTAAGTAGCAAAAGGAGTTGTTCTTGGCAAGGTATCGTTTGTGCCTAATTTGCCATTGGCGTTTTGCCCCCACACATAACGCATACCATTGGCCTGCACTCCGCATGCATAATTACTGCCTGCCGTTAAAATTACCCAATTGTTTAAACTGTTTACCTGCGTTGGACTTAACTTATTTACATTGGTTCCGTCACCTAATTGGTAAAGGTTGTTTTGTCCCCAACCATAAAGAACACCTGATGCATTGATGGCAAAACTAAAATTAGAACCTGCTGACAAAGAAACCCAGGTATTTGATAGACCAACTTGTGTTGGTGTATTTTTATTGGTGGTGGTAAAGTTTCCTAACTGACCTGCGTTATTGGCACCCCAGGCCCAAAGCGTACCGTTAGCCTGTAAACCTAAACTATGCTGTTGGCCCAATGCAATACTCACCCATTTGTTGCCGTTACCAATTTGTACCGGATTAACACGTGTTATATTACTCCCATCGCCTAACTGACCGCTGTTGTTTGTACCCCAGGCCCAAAGTGTACCATCTGCTTTTATAGCCATGCTATGACTTGTACTTGCATTGATTAATACCCAATCGTTGTCTGTTCCTATTTGTACCGGACTCCACTTATCTGTTTTATTGCTATCGGCCAATTGGTTAAAAGTGTTATTACCAAAACCCCACAGTGTACCATCAGCCTTAATGGCCAGGGTGTAAAACTCACCACACGAAACACTAATCCAGTTGTTTTGATTACTGATTAAGGTAGGAACAAGCCTCGTTAAAGTGTCGCCCAAACCTAACTGGCCATTTCCGTTGGCTCCCCAAACCCATATGGTACCATTGGCCTTAATGGCGGCACTGTGTTTAGCACCGGTAGCAATCTGTACCCAGTCGTTATTGTTACTTATATGTACCGCATTCAACTTTGTTGTTTTGCTGCCATCACCTAACTGCCCATCGGTATTATTGCCCCATGCCCAAAGTTCGCCATTGCGTATTTCTATAGCGTGGTCGTACCTGCTGGCTATACGTTGGTAATTGGCGCGGTAGGCAATACTGCTTTTATTGTTACGCCTGTTAATTTGTGCTAACAGTGTATGGCTTACTAAGCAACATACTGTTAAAAATAAAATGGTAGCGAAGTATTTATTTTTCATGCTCAGCAAAAGTATTTAATTAACAATTCACTTGAAAAGCCATACCACAATTAATTCTCCCCAACAAGCCGTTAAGTTTATACATGTCCTTACCATTTAGGCGTTAAAACGTCCTTTTTTTGCCGCTTACAGCGTAGGCAAGGAAAAAACAATCGTTTTTTTGTTGCTGACAACGTAGGGAAGAAAAAAACAGCCGTTTTTTTGCTGCTGACAGCGTAGGCGAAGAAAAAACAGTTGTTTTTTTGTCGCTGACAACGTAGGGAAGGAAAAAACAGGCGTTTTTTCCTTGCTGACAGCGTAAGCGAGCTTGCAAACGAAATTTATTTTTTGCATTTATTGTTTCAATGCAACAAAAAAATAACCCCTATTTGTATAAGCTCCCGCAAACAAATTATATTTAAATGTATTTAGAAAATACACAGTACCAATTATACTGATACTTTTATTGAAATAGCCGATGACAGTTCGGCCACACAAGACGAAGTTCCTCCTTTAAAAAACGGACAAGCCACCATTGCGAGCAGGCAGTTTGAATTGATTAGCCAAAACCCTTACCGGTTTACTAAGATTAGTTGTTTTTCCACACCAAAATATAAAAAATTGCTTTATACGTAGCAATAACAGGGGTAACCATATCAGTATTTGTTTGCCAACCGGATAAGGAGCAAAATACTACCTCCGTATTTCCTTCCCTACTCAGTAGGGAACAAAATACAGACCCCGTATAAGCTTCCCTATCAGGTAGGGAGCAAAATACGTACCCTGTATTCCTATACCAACCCGGTTGGCAATACAATACGTACCCCGTAAGACCTTCCCTACCGGGTTAGCAGCATTTCCTGTATTTAATTAGCGTAATTGATAATGCATTTTCCACTCTATAAAGATTATTTTTGATAACAAAACTTGTTTAACCTCTTATACGCTGCTAAATGACCCGAACCATTTTAACAAGCTTACTTTTTATGCTGACTATTTTGTTTGCCTGCCAAACCACCAAGGTATTATCGTTAAAAAATAAACAAGGTTATAGGGAGTACAATATAATTAGCCAGAAAAGGCCAACAGAAATAAAACAAATAGTCAGTTACCGAACACGTGCGTTGGATGGTAACTTTAGTTATATCCTTACCTTCACCATTCTTGATTCTGCCACGCTGTTAAGTAAAAAGCAACTCCATTTTCCGGCAGATACCATTATTGTTAAGCCTAAATTTGATATTGGCTCTATATGGAATTGGGAGGATGAAAAATATACTTTAAAAGGCGATTTTATACTCCTTAACTGGACGGATAGTGCTGTTGCTATTGAAGAAGATATGGATGTGTATGACATTAAAGGAAAGCAGCATTTTGTTTACCGGGGTAAAAGAACATTTACCAAGCAGTGATACTAAAAAGGTTGGTAAGGATACCAACCTTGGACAAATGGTTATGGAGAAAGGTTGGTGAGGACACCAAACTTGGGCAAATTATAGTGGGTTCAATTATGCTATTTCTTTCTCGAAACAAACGCTCGATTCCACATCGGCATACTGCCCGAAATTGGGGATTATTGCATACTTATTTTTTTTATATAAGCTAATGGCTTCAGGTTGTTTTTCGCCTGTTTCTAAAATGCATTTTTTAAAGTTCAGCTCTTTGGTCCATTTTTCCAGCTCCTGCAAAACCAGTGAGGCAATGCCTTGTCCGCGTCTATGCAAAGGCACAAACATTCTTTTTACTTCCATGGTATCTGCATCATATTGCTTAACGGCCCCGCAACCAACAGGTTCATTTCCATCGTACGCTACTACCACGTGTTTAATCATATCTATTTTGTTGTACTGTGCAAAAAAAGCATGGTCTTCCCCGTCTCTTATTTTCAGGTCCATATCAAGCTCTCTTACCAGTGCCTGAAAGTCTGTGTTGTCCGAATTGGTACGTATTAATGTTATCATCGTTTTGGTTTTTTCGGGCTCAATGATAGGAGAATTCCATTAAAAACAATTGTCAAAATTGCTGAACAGGCAAGCAAAAAGGCAACTAGTTTTTGTCAAATCAAACCATAATTTTGTGCCCCATGAAAGAAATTAAAACCATTGCCATTGCCGGAGCAGGAACTATGGGTGCGGGTATAGCACAGGTTACTGCGCAAAGTGCTTATAAAACCATATTGTTTGATATTAACCAAACAGTATTGGATAAAGCTAAAACAGGCATTGAAAAAGGCTTGCAGTTTTTAACCGATAAAGGAAAAATAACGGCTGCGCAAAAGGAAAATACGCTTTCACTGATACATTTTACCACCAATATTAACGAGGTGGTAGCCGACTTAATTATAGAAGCGGTTATTGAACGCATTGATATTAAACACGATTTTTTTAATAAAGTAGCTGCTATTAACGGCCCTGATTGCATTTTGGCCAGCAATACTTCTTCTATACCCATTACACAAATTGCCGCTAAAATACCCAACCCGGAACGCGTTATAGGTATTCACTTTTTTAACCCTGCTCCCATTATGAAATTGGTGGAGATAATTATTGGCGCACAAAGTGATAAAAACATTGCCCTGCATGCAAAAAAACTAATTGAAAGCATGGGTAAAACCTGTGTTATAGCAGCCGATGCACCGGGCTTTATAGTGAACCGTGTAGCCCGCCATTATTATGTAGAGGGTTTAAAAATAATGGAAGAGCAGGTGGCTTCTTTTGAAGATATTGATGCTTTGCTGGAAAGCAGCGGTTTTAAAATGGGACCTTTTCGCTTAATGGACCTGATTGGTGTGGATACTAATTTATCGGTTACAACTTCTATGTATAACTTGTTTAACCAGGATGGTAAATTCAGGCCTAACCGCATTCAGCAACAAAAGGTTGATGCAGGCTTGCATGGTCGTAAAACGGGTAAAGGCTTTTACGAGTATTAGCTTGTATAGGCAGGCGAGGACGCCTGCATTGGCTTTGGGTGGGTGAAGTATATTACTGTTACTACACCGCATTTCATAAGGTGTTATTCAAATTAAATCATTTCGTGACTTTTATGCGTACACTTTTTATGGTGAAGACACAATACTCTTTACTAATATAAACTATTATACTGACGTATGTTGAGCGTAGTCGAAACATAAAAAAAGCACCACTTTTCAGTGGTGCTTTTAATCTTAAACAAAATTATTAAAAGGCAGCTAACAGCTACCTTTTAACTATATTGACTTATTATTTTACAATTACTAAACGTGTTGTTTTGCTAGACTCCTGAGTGCTTACTTTCACAAAGTAGATACCTTGGTTAATATCAGCTGTGTTTAAAGTAATTTCATTCATACCTGAAGCAAATCTCATGCTGTTAGTTGTTCTGATTACTTTACCTGTAATGTCTACTAAATCAATTTGTACATCGTTGGCTTTTCCTAAATCAAACGCTACTGTTACGTTATCGCTGGTTGGGTTAGGATAAACCATTAACTGGTTAATTGCTTTGCTTACTTCTGTAACTGATGAAGCAATTACGGTAACTGTTTTAGTAACAGTATCAGCTAAGAAAGCATTGCTTGCAATTAACTGAACGGTATAAGTACCATTTGCAGGGAAAGTAAACACAGGGTTTTTAGCCGATGAAGTATCGGTTGTTGAACCTGTTACACCAAAATCCCATGCATAAGTAGTTGCTGAACCTTTTTCGTCAGTAGTATTGGTAAAGGTAAACTGACGTGAACCGGTAGTTGTTGTTTGTGCAAATGTGAAATTAGCAGCCGGTTTATCAGAAACTGATACTACTACTGTTTTGTTTGCAAACGATGAATCAAATGCATTTTTAGCTGTTAACTTAACAATATAGCTTCCGTTAGTAGTGAAAGTAAATGTTGGGTTCTCATCGGTTGAAGTACCTTGTCCGCCAAAATCCCAGGTATAAGTTGTATTGATACCTCTTGTATCGGTTAAATTACTGAAGTTATATGTTTTAGAATTTGGAACCGAAGGAGCAAAAGAAAAATCAACAATAGGAGTTGAGTTGAAAGGCGTTTTACCTGTAGTAAAGTTTGAACCTGCTTTTGCTACCGAAGTAGTAGTAGGTGCATAGTTAGGGTTGGTATACATAAATGGTCTAACCAGGTTAACTTCGTTTGAAGTGTTGAATGTATCTGTTCCATTAGTTACTACCCATGCAGCTACTTGTGAGCTTGTAGTTAAAGCTAATGTATCTGACGAAGAAGCTAATCTGCCTGCCCATCCTGAAGGAATACCTGCTACTACGTTGTTTTTAAATACAGCTGTTCCGTTTTGGAAATGTGAGTTAGTTAAACGTGAATCAATTAATAAACCAGCACTTGGGTAACCTTGTAAAATTGAGTTTACAACTGTTAATGCTGAGTTTCTTCTGATATGTGCTGCACGTTGGAAGTTTGAATTTGGTGTTACTGTTTGACCTGTAAAGTATGGACCTACCATAGTCATATTTGAGAATACTGCTGCTGTTCTTGGAGCATTATTAGAACCGTTTGCATCATTATCACTCTCAAATCCGTTTGAACCACTTTGGTCAGCATTTTGAGGAATACGAGCACCAATACCAAATTGAATTAAACCTCTGAATCCGTTATCTGTATCAAAATCATCGTCAATACCTGCATAAGCAATTAAGTGTTTTGCATTTACTGTTCCACCAAACCACTCGTATGAGTCGTCACCTGAGTATGAAACCTGAACATAATCAACTAATGTTTTTCTTCCTACTGAATAGAAAGTGATACCATTGATTTCTGAGTTAGCAGCTGTTGATAATGGAATACCGGCAAACTCTACACGTACATAAGTTAAAACACCTGAACTATCTTCATCATCTGTTCCACCATGACGGCCATCAATTAAACCTGAACCTGTAACCGGTTTTGCAATACCGCCTTCTGCAGCAGCTGTATCACCTTGCGGTAAATTATGGATAGCTTTACCTGTTAATACTAAACCACCCCAATCGCCAGGAGCTCTTAAACCTGCACCTTTGCTTGAAGTAAATACAATAGGTTCTGCTTTAGTACCACGAGCTATAATTTTAGCACCACGGCAAATAATTAAAGTACCTTTTCCGGTTCCTCTTATTACGGTTCCTGGTTCAATGGTTAATGTTGCATTGTTTGTAACATATATATAACCATCGTTTAATAAATACACATTGTTTTTTGTCCATGTTGTATTGGTAGTAATATCGCCACCAGGTATAGTTACTGTTGTTGTAGGGTAAGTGGTATTGTTTGGATCCCAATTAGCCCATCCTTTTGTCCAGTCTTTTGTAGTATCAGCGCTTATAGCACCACGGTAGTTGGTATATTCAAAGAAATTGTTTTGAGCTACTGTTGCGGTTGCACCAACAATTTTTGAAACGGTAATACTATCGTATTGGTTTTTTGCTTTTAATGTTACTGTGTAAAAACCATTCGAAGGGAAAGTAAATGATGGGCTGGCTAATGTTGAAGTATCAACAGTTGATGAGCTCACACCAAAATCCCATGAATAAGTAGTTGCGTAACCTTTTGTATTGGTAGTGTTGTTAAAAATAAAATCTCTGGTTGCAGGATTTGTTTGTGCAAATGTAAAATCAGCAGCTGGTTTTAAATTTACGTTTACTACTACTGCTTTGCTAAATACTGTTGAGTCGAAAGCGTTTACTGCTTTTAAAGTTACTGTATAACTTCCATTACCCGGGAAAGTAAATGTAGGATTAGCCAATGTAGAAGTATCAGCAGTTGATGTGGTAACACCAAAATCCCATGCGTAGCGTGTAGTAAAACCTTTAGTATTGGTTAAGTTAGTAAAAGTATAAGCCAATGCTGTATTAGCTGTGCTGAAATCAACAACCGGTTTTGCATCGTAAGGCGTTTTACCTGTATTAAAGTTTGAACCTGCTTTTGCTATTGAAGAAGAAGTAGGTGCAAAGTTAGGATTGGTATATAAAAATGGTCTAACCAAATTCACATCGTTTGAAGTGTTGAATGTATCTGTTCCGTTATTTACTACCCATGCAGCTACTTGTGAGCTTGTAGTTACTGCTAATGTATCTGATGAAGAAGCTAATCTGCCTGCCCATCCTGAAGGAATACCTGCTACTACATTGTTTTTAAATATAGCATCACCATTTTGGAAAGCGGCATTTGTTCTTCTTGAATCTATTAATAAACCTGCACTTGGGTAACCTTGTAAAATTGAGTTTACAACTGTTAATGCTGAGTTTCTTCTGATATGTGCTGCACGTTGGAAGTTTGAATTTGGTGTTACTGTTTGACCTGTAAAGTATGGACCTACCATAGTCATATTTGAGAATACTGCTGCTGTTCTTGGAGCATTATTAGAACCGTTTGCATCATTATCACTCTCAAATCCGTTTGAACCACTTTGGTCAGCATTTTGAGGAATACGAGCACCAATACCAAATTGAATTAAACCTCTGAATCCGTTATCTGTATCAAAATCATCGTCAATACCTGCATAAGCAATTAAGTGTTTTGCATTTACTGTTCCACCAAACCACTCGTATGAGTCGTCACCTGAGTATGAAACCTGAACATAATCAACTAATGTTTTTCTTCCTACTGAATAGAAAGTGATACCATTGATTTCTGAGTTAGCAGCTGTTGATAATGGAATACCGGCAAACTCTACACGTACATAAGTTAAAACACCTGAACTATCTTCATCATCTGTTCCACCATGACGGCCATCAATTAAACCTGAACCTGTAACCGGTTTTGCAATACCGCCTTCTGCAGCAGCTGTATCACCTTGCGGTAAATTATGGATAGCTTTACCTGTTAATACTAAACCACCCCAATCGCCAGGAGCTCTTAAACCTGCACCTTTGCTTGAAGTAAATACAATAGGTTCTGCTTTAGTACCACGAGCTATAATTTTAGCACCACGGCAAATAATTAAAGTACCTTTTCCGGTTCCTCTTATTACGGTTCCTGGTTCAATGGTTAATGTTGCATTGTTTGTAACATATATATAACCATCGTTTAATAAATACACATTGTTTTTTGTCCATGTTGTGTTAGTAGTAATGTCTCCACCGTTCACTGTAACCGTTGTTGCCGGATAAACAGTATTGTTTGGATCCCAGTTTGCCCATCCTTTTGTCCAATCCCTTGTGGTATCAGAATCAAAGGCTCCTCTATAATTAGTAGGAGTGAAAAAATTGTTTTGTGCAAATGCTACTACCGTAAACATAAGCATAAAAACAGAAGTAATAATTTTTTTCATTTTCTTATTTGTTTTATTTAAGATGGGGCAAAGTAACCTCTACCCTGTTATCAAATATTCAATTCAATGTTAAGTTAAGGTAAAGTAGTGTAATATTTTTTACACATTACAAATAGCCCGGGAGGCCAATAAAAAAAGGTGTTTGAAGTAAATCAAACACCTTTCATTTTATAATGTAATTTAAGCTATGTTATTAAAACTTATAGCTAAGGTTTATAGAGTATGATGAACCTACTTTATAATTCCATATTTCTCTGTCTTTTGATGCATCAAATGCGTTATCGCCATCACCATTCTGATAGAAAATAATATTTTGAGCTAACAAATCTCTGATACCAAAACGTACATCTAATTTCTTGTAGAATGTTTTGTTGATTTGTAAATCGATAACCGAGCGTGGTTTTTCCCAATAGCTTGCATACTCAACGTTACCAACGTTTACTATACGCTCACCTATTCTGTTAAACGAAAGAGATACTCCGTATTCTTTTTTAGCGTTGGTGTATTGTAAACTTGCATTTACAATATAAGGCGATTGTCCTTGTAATGGTCTTGATTTTTCAGCAGTAGCCAATACTTTTGAAACGTCAACCTCTGATTTTATATAAGCCAGGTTACCAATAAAGTTTAAGCCCGATAAGAATTCATTTTTAACTTTAAACAATTGGCCAAAGTTCAATTTATAATCAATTTCCAAACCATAGCTGAATGCCGAACCAACATTTGAGTAACCCATTGTTTTAGGGCTTCCGCCTTGTGTCAACGATTTTTCAATCGGGTCTTCAAACTGTTTGTAGAAAACCGATGCTGATACTAATTGTGCCGGTGTAGGGTATAACTCATAACGTAAATCGTAATTATGGATTCTTGTTCTTTTCAATAATGAATTTCCTTCAACCAACAAGTTATCGTTAAAATCAAAGAAAGTAAATGAAGCTAACTCTCTGAACTCAGGACGTGAAACTGTTTGTGAATACGAAGCTCTTAAATTGGTTTTGCTGTTTAAAGCATATACTAAGTTTATTGATGGTAAATAATCTACTACTACTGTATCAATATTAAAAGGCTCCGTGCTACCTGTTTTGTAGGTATTTAATTTTTGGTTGTACGACTCTACCCTTACGCCCCATACAGCTCTTAATCTTTCGGTTACTTTGCTGTCAAAACGTACATAACCAGCATATAAATTACTTCCCGCGGTATAAGCATCGGTTGGAGTTGTTACTTCTTTTAATACCAGTCCTGTTGTGCTTATATTTTCTTGTGCAAATATTTCATCAATTGATAATCTTCTTAAATCGCTTGGGTTTTGGCCTGGCGCATAAGCATAACCTAATTGTCTTGCATTAAAGTTACGGTCTCTTAACTGGGCATAAGCACCAAATTTTATTTCATTTTTGAATGATTTAATATTCAATGCTCTCGATATATCGAAACCTGCATTGAAAATTTTATCATTTTGAGTTGAGAAAAATCTTCCAGCAATATCCGCTTGTGCAGTAGAGCTTAATGGTACTTCATATATGGCATTATCATCGCCTGTTGCTTTTTGGTATCTTACTCTTCTTAAATCTGGTGTTTCTCTGTTTAAGCCGCTATAACCTAATGTCCAGTTAATTTTCGATTCAAATTTTTTAACATAATGCTCTCCGTTTACCTGGTGGCTGTTCAATATGTTTTGTGTATACCACATAGCATATGATTTATACATAAATCCATTGATTAAATCTTCACCTGTTCTGGTTACTGTCTGGTCGTTTGAATTAATGTTTAATAAATTTTTGAATGAAATTTTATTGCTTTTGTTTTTAATACTGATGTTCCATAAAAAACCATTTAAGGTGTTAATGGTATTTTGCTCATCGTTGTATTCGTAAACTTTACCGTTGTTATCGTAGTCCTTACGTACTATTTTTTGAGTAGTAGGTGTATTTTGCATTGATAATGAAAATATACTTCCTAACTCAGCCGATTTCACTTTTTTAACATGACCCATGCTAAACTGAAAACTATAAGCTGGTCTCATTGAACCATTTTCTTCTAATTTAAAGTTGTTGTTAAACGGCTTGGCTATATTTACTAAACGTTTCACATCGTCAATGGTTTGTATATCGTTTTGGTAGCGTTGGAAAGTAGCATTATCAGGTGTGCTGCCCGGCAATTTTCTTTTGCCATCATCTATTCCTAAAAAGTCTGTTGAGCCATTTACATTGGTATTAAATTTATTGAATGTAGTTAAGGTGTTTACACTGGTTCCAAACGATACGTTATAAAAATTCTGATCAGGAATATCTTTTGTTTTAATCAATATCAATCCGCCTGCAAACTCTCCTGGTAAATCAGGTGTAGCTGATTTTACAATAACTATATTGTCTAATAAATTGGCCGGGAAAATATCGAAAGCAAATGCTTTTCTGTCAGGCTCTGAACTTGGAAGTGGCGCTCCGTTAATAAAAGCAGCATTATACCTGTCTGGCAAACCTCTTATTATAGCGTATTTGTTATCCTGAATTGTAGCACCACTTACTCTTTTTAAAACATCGCTGGTGTTTCTGTCCGGAGTTTTTCTGATGGTTTCAATAGATACCCCGTCAGAAATAGTAGTGGCATTTTTTTGTTGTATTAATAAGGCATTAGCGCTTTCTTTTTTTACTTCACCTCTAATTACTACTTCGCCTAATTTTTTCGATGCTTCTTCCATTGATACGGTGATAGAAGCTGCTTCGCCATTTTTTACCTCAATACCGGTAATTATTTTTTTGTTATAACCTAAATAACTGGCCACTACATTGTAGGTACCCGGTGCTAATTTGGTAATGGTAAATTTTCCTTCGTAATCGCTTGATGTGCCTGTAGCAGTGCCTTCAATCATAATTTTCACACCAATCAATGCACCACTTGTCTTATTATCAAACACTTTACCAGTTATTTTACCAGTTTGCGCATTTGTAAATAATACAAAAGCTAAACTAAATAACATGGTCGCAAATAAATTTTTCATTTTCAGTAATTTAAAGTGCCGCAAAATAAAATCTTTGATTTTATGCCAATGTTATGCGGATGTTATGGGTAAATTACTTCAATGTTAAGCCAGTGTTAAGCAGCCTGTTTACTTAAAAATTATCTTTGATTATTAGCGGTTTACAATATTACTCTTGTGTTAAGCAATTAATATTACCTCAACGCACTCATGCCACCGTCAACCTGAATAATTTGTCCCGTTACCCAGGGCGCGTTTAATAAATAATCAACTGCTTGTGCTACATCTTGTACGGAGCCTATTTTTTTAAGGGGATGCCTTTCTTCGGCACTTTTTAGTTTAGCTTCTGCATTAATTAACTTATCGGCCAATGGCGTAGCTGTTAAAGATGGCGCCACGGCATTTACTCTTATTTTAGGAGCTAGCTCAGCAGCCAAACTGCGGGTTAAGCCCTCAACAGCACCCTTAGCCATAGCAATGCTGGCATGAAAAGCCATTCCTGTTTGCACAGCCACCGTGCTAAATAAAACAATGCTGCTTTGATTGGCCGCCATTAAGTTAGGCAAATATTGTTTGATTACTTTGGTGGCACCTAATGCATTTATATTAAAATCGTTCCAATAATCTTCAGGTTTTAATGCCTTGAAAGGTCTTAAATTAATGGTACCCGGACAATATATTAAACCGTGTATAGGTTCTGTTATCTCCGGAAAGGTTAATTCAGGTGCTGCCATATCAATAAAATAATATGTCGAGTTAACATCACTCCATGTGGGTTGTGTCCTGCCAAAAGCAATAACACGATTGCCTTTTTCAATCAAATCTTGGGCTACCTGAGAACCAATTCCCGAACTGGCTCCAACTATTAAGTAATTTTGCATACCCATATAAACTACTTTTGGGCAAATTGGTTTTTTAACCTTTCAATTTATAATAAGTCCTTTGATGTAAGGGTGTTATTGCTTTATGAAAATGTACTCCTATATTGGCAAGCGTAATATGTTAAATAAGGCTAAAATATACTGGTATTGCCAAATCGGGGGGTGGTTTTTCTTTATTCTGATAGAGCTTATAACCTATATTAATGTGTTTGGCTACAGCAACGGCCTTTTATTAAATGGTTTGGGAAATTGGGTAGCGGGTATTTTTTTAACCCACCTGTACCGCTTAATATTTATACGTTTACACTGGTTGGAGCTACCTTTACACAAACTAATACCCAGAGCCATTATACTGGTTATTATTATTTCCATTCCGCTTACTATTTTAAACGTAATACTCGATTTTTATACCTTATCACAAAATAACGTTACGGATAGTTTTGATTTTAACACGGAAGTAATTTCAAAAATTAACTTCTCTATTCTGCCCATCTTTTTCTTTAACCTATCGAAATATGTATTTTTATGGGCAGTTATTTATCACTTTTTTCAGTACTGGGAACGTTTGCTTAAAACCGAGCGCGATAAATTTGAGTTACAGGCGGTTTTAAAAGAAACACAGTACAATAATTTAAAAACACAACTTAACCCGCATTTCCTGTTTAATTCTTTAAACGGTATCAGAACCTTAATTGATATTGACCCCGATAATGCCAAAGAAGCCATTACCAAACTAAGCAGCTTATTAAGAGGTTCGCTTAAAATGGAGAAAAATAAAACGGTAACACTGGCTGAAGAACTAAATACGGTAAAAGATTATTTAGCCATTGAAAAAATACGGTTTGATGAAAGGCTGGAAACCGTACTTGATATTAATGAGCAAAGTTTAAAAACAAAACTGCCACCCATGATGCTGCAAACATTGGTAGAAAATGGCATTAAGCACGGCATCAGTAATTTAAAAAACGGTGGTACCATACGCATTAAAACCTATGTGCAAAACCAGGCCACTGTTATTGAAATAATTAACAGCGGGCAGTACAACCCTAAGCCTGAAAGCAGCGGTTTGGGAGTAGAGAATACACGTGAGCGTTTACGTATACTATTTGATGAAACAGCCTCTTTTACCATTCAGAATTTTGACAATACCCATGTAATAACCAAAATAATATTACCATTATGATTAAAACAATAATTATTGACGATGAAAAATTAGCCCGCGAAGGACTAAAAAACCTGCTAAAGGAATTTAACGATATTGAAATTATTGGTGAAGCAAGTAATGCTGACGAAGGGCTTGATTTAATTGATAAACTGAAACCACAACTAATATTTTTAGATATACAAATGCCTGAAAAAACAGGCTTTGAAATGTTGGAAGAATTAATAGAAACCCCGGCTATTATTTTTACCACCGCTTACAATGAGTTTGCTATTAAAGCTTTTGAGGTAAATGCTTTAGACTATATTTTAAAACCCATTGAAACGACCCGTTTACGTGAGGCTATAAGCAAAGCCAAAAAACAAATTGCTTTAGCCGAAGAGCAAAAAGGAAGTCAGAAGTTAGCTGACGACAGCCAGGTCTTTATTCGCGATGGTGAACGTTGCTGGTATGTTAAATTAGCAGATATACGCTTAATTGAAAGCAATGGTAATTATGCTAAAATATATTTCGATAAGTTTCAACCACTCATTCACAGAACGCTGAACGCGCTGGATGAACGCTTAAACCCGACTATGTTTTTCAGGGCCAACCGTCAGCAGATAATCAACTTGAATTATATTGAAAAAATTGAACCTTTTTTCAATAGCGGGTTTTTGTTTTATATGAAAGACGGATCAAAAGTAGAAGTAAGCCGCAGACAGGCGGTTAAGTTTAAAGACATGATGAGCTTATAAAATAATGAGTGCTAACGAATCGTATTTAGGCAGTGTAAAAAAACAATTTGCCTACTATAAACAATTAGGCGAAAAAGCCATAGACCAGTTGCCAGAAGACAAGCTGTTTGTAATGTATAATGATGATACCAACAGCATAGCTACCATTGTAAAACACCTGAGTGGAAACATGCTATCGCGCTGGACAGATTTTTTAACAACGGATGGGGAGAAACCCTGGCGTAACAGAGATGATGAATTTGTAAATTCTATAAGTAGCAAAGCGGAACTAATGGAATACTGGAATAAAGGCTGGCAATGTTTTATGCAAACACTGGACAGCTTACAAACCAGCGACCTGGAAAAAATTATTTATATACGCAACGAAGGCCATACAGTTATGGAAGCCATTAACAGGCAACTGGCTCATTACCCCTACCATGTGGGGCAAATTGTGTTTTATGCCAAACAACTTAAAAGCGGTGAGTGGAACACTTTATCTATAGCCAAAAATAAATCGCTTGATTACAACGCCAATAAATTTGCCAAAGAAAAAGGCATCAGACATTTTACTGATGATGAACTAAAAAGCTAAATTGTAGCCAGGGTTTTATACTCACCGGGTTTTAAATCGCCCAGTAATATATTATCTATCCTTATTCGTTTCAGCGTTAATACTCCGTAATTCAGCTTATAACACATACGCCTTATTTGCCTGTTTAAGCCTTGTGTTAAAATAATACGAAAAGTGTAAGCATCAATGGGCATTACTTTACAAGGCAAAGTTAGCTGACCCATAATTTCAATACCATTGCTCATATGTTGCACAAAGGTTTCGTCTATTGGCTTATCAACGGTAACTATATATTCTTTCTCTATCCCACTCCCGGGTTTTGTAATTTTATTAAACAAATCACCATCATTGGTCATCAGCAATAAGCCTTCTGATTCTTTATCCAACCTACCAACCGGAAACAATTTTTCATCAAATGGAAGTAATGATTTGAGGTTGTCGACAATGCTTTCATTAAGGGTTGTTTCTATACCTCTTGGCTTGTACAAAGCTATGTAAAGCATCTGCTTCGGCTCCTGCACCAAGTTGTTGTTGTAGCTTACACTATCGGTAACATTTATTAATACATTATCAAAAACAATGGTGTTATTTACTGCAATAGCGCCCGATTCTATAAGCTTTTTGGCTTCTTTATTAGCTATGCGCAGCTTTCGTACTAATAAATATTGTAGCTTATCTCTGTAGGTCATATATACGAGGCCAAAAATAAGCTAAATACGAAAGGATTAAAACAGGCGTACTTTTTTAAAATATACAATAGCTAAAATATGAATAAATACTGCCAAAGGCATCAATAAACTAGGAACCAATAAAAAATAAAAATTGGCAAAACCGTCCGGCATTAAAGGTGTTTTACTACCCCAAAACAAGGGGAAATAAATACTGGTAGTAAACAGGAACAGAATACTTATTATTACAGCTAAACCAAGGTAATTCCAGTACAATACAATTTTTTCCGGTATGAGCTTAAATTGATAAACAAGCAAGTAAACAAGTATGGAAGAAGCAGCGAACAATAAATCAAAATTATAACCTTCAAAAGTTACTTCTTTATTTAAAAGGCCTTCGCTAACCGAGCCTATAAATAGCAACTCAATTGCCACTCTGTATAACTGTATAAGGGTTAATTGCTGGGGACTTACCAAGGGTAATAAATTGCTTCTTTGAAACCTTTTTATGATAAAAAAAATGAGCAGGAATGAAGGTAATATTACAAAAATAAACAACCGTGGTGGCAAACTTAAATCAGCCACAAAATTGGTTCTATCTAAAACAGCATTGTACAATAAAAAGAAGAAAAAAATACCGGACACCTTTAGCGCTTTATTAACAGCCACACCATGCTGTCTGCCTGATTTAATTAATAGTTGATAGTAGGCAAATATAACAATAACTGCCATGCCAGAGGTTAATAATAAATAGCCGAGTTTAATCATAAGTGTAATTATTTAATGATACAAAACTGTAGCTAATTGCTTTATTACTTCTTAGCAAATGACAAGAAATAAATTCTCTAATATTTATTAGTTAAATCTTTTCGAATACGGCTCAATGATGTATCGGTTATACCTAAAAAAGAAGCTATATGCTTTAAAGAAGCGAACTGAAAAATATCGGGATTGCTTGTTAACAGATCTATATAACGCTGCTCGGCTGTTTCATTAATCATTGATAACATACGCTGTTTTAAAGTTACAAAACATTTCACTAAAACAGAGCGGCCAAACTCCCTGAACTCAGGAATACTATGAAACAACTGGTTTAACTGGTTAAAGTCTATATAAAAAACCGTGCAGTCCGTTAGAGCCTGTATGCACTCTTTGGAAGGGGTGCGCATAAAAAAGGAATGTACTTCAAACACCAATTGGTTATTTTGGTAAAACGCTGTTGTTACTTCATTGCCTTCAGTATCGTAAGTAAAAGCACGCATATACCCTTTTGTTAAAAACGCATAGGTATTACTTACCTGTCCTTCATTTAAATATATGGTATTTTTGGGTACATTAACCTGTTGAAACAGTTTTACTATTTCACTTACTTTTTCGTTTCCCAATTGGCTATTGCTTAATAAAAAGGAATGTAATCCGGTAGTATCTATTTCCATACGCCATGCGAAATAACATTAAATTGTCTTTTATTGAAAACAAATAGTTCCATTTTACTTTAGCCGATAAAACAAGTAAGTTGCAGACTTAAATTATGGAAGAGTTATTTACACACGAGTATTTTATGAAAATGGCTTTAAAAGAAGCACAAAAAGCTTTTGATGAAGACGAAGTACCTATTGGTGCTGTGGTGGTATGCAACAATAAAATAATTGGTAAAGGCTACAACTTAACGGAAAAACTAAACGATGTAACGGCCCATGCAGAAATGCAGGCCATTACGGCTGCAGCCAATTATTTAGGTGCAAAATATTTAACTGAGTGTACACTTTATGTAACTATTGAACCCTGCATTATGTGCGGTGGAGCTTTGTTCTGGAGCCAGATTGATAAAGTGGTATTTGGTGCAAGCGATGAAAAAAGAGGTTACCAAAAGGCTGGCAATAAACTCCACCCAAAAACCGAAGTTATAAAAGGTATACTGGCTGATGAATGTGGTACTTTGGTAAAAGCTTTTTTTAAAAAGCTGAGATAGTATTACACTATTTTATATGATAAAGCAAAGTTTTAATAGTTGACAATATAAGTCTGTCAGCTCAAATGAACTCCTATTTATTAAATCACATGATAAATCGTATTACCATTTTCAATTGTATAACTAATCCTCCCTACTTCCATCATCGGCCATACGCACTATTTTTGGAGTAAATTTAGCCACTACATCTACTAAATCTTTTTGCGAATTCATTACCATATTGATGTCTTTGTAAGCCATTGGTGCTTCGTCTAAACCTGCTCCAATTAAGGTAACTTGGTTAGCTTCTAAAATGGTTTTCATATCAGCTTGCGAAATATTTTGAACAGCTTTGGTTCTACTCATTTGCCTTCCAGCACCATGCGATGCAGAGTTGATGGCATTGGTTTCCCCTTTACCTCTTACTAAAAATCCTGGTGCAGTCATAGAGCCTGGAATAATTCCCATCACTCCTTTTCCAGCAGGGGTTGCGCCTTTTCTATGCACAATTACCTCTTCACCGTTCCAAACTTCTTTCCAAGCAAAGTTATGGTGGTTTTCTATTTTAGCTAATACATTTCCTCCCACCGCTTTTACCAATTTATTATGAATTACTTCATGACAAGCAGATGCATAATCACCCGCCAAGTTCATGGCAATCCAATACTCTTGTCCAGCTTCTGAATTCAAATCTAAATAAGCTAAGTTTCTTGCTTCTTGTGGCAATTTACATAAGGATTTAGCCAACTGGGTATAATGCCCTGCAATGGTGGCTCCAAATCCACGAGAACCTGAATGCGTAAGCAATGCCAAATAATTTCCTGCATTTACATTCATTGCTTCATCACGTTCAGCAAACTCAATAATTCCCCATTCCACAAAGTGGTTTCCACCACCTGATGTTCCTAATTGTGAGTATGCTTTATCGTGCATGTTTTTAATAAATGGCGTAATGTTAAATTCGCTTCTATCCAACACTTCATGGTCAGCTTTATGTCGTCCGTGAAAACCATGACCAGCACCAAACTTGGTATTTTCAATCAATTTATCTTTAAAAATATTAGCGTTTTGGTAAAAATAATTTTCTGAAATATCAAAAACAGTTAAGGCCATTCTACATCCTATATCAACTCCAACTCCATAAGGAATAATGGCATTTTTAGTAGCCAAAACTCCTCCAATTGGCAGCCCGTAACCTTGATGTGCATCTGGCATCAAAGCACCAGCCACAGTAACAGGCAATTTCATGGCAATATCCATTTGTTTAATGGCACCTGCTTCTATATGTTCTTTTCCGTAAATGGCGTATGCATTCGCATTTTCAATCAAAGCGATTGTCTCTTCAACTGGCGAATTGGCTTTTTCAATCATTGCAGTTGCCAATTTCCCAAATATTCTATGATCTAAATATCCGGCAGCATTTTCCAACACATTTTTATAATGCATCATCATTTCATCGCGTGTATAGCCAGTTCTTTTTCTGTTAGCTCTTAAAGCCAATCCTAATATTTCGCCTTGTTCGTAACCTAATTCTATTAAATCGTTACCGTTAATTTGTGTATTCATAATTCGTTTGTTTTATAAAACCCCTACAAGCCATATTTTTCAATATGTTCAGCCAATCTTGTAGGGGAGTCATTTTGATATGGCAAAGATGCATGCTGAATTATGCAGCTTATTTGCGTAATAATTAAAAAAATACCTCAAAATACAACAAATTGATTATCATTAAAATAAATTACACTTTTATAATAATAAGCTAAATAAACCTTCAAGTGTGCAGCTGTATTGCGTAGTAAAAAATTCAAACTTCGTTTTATACCATCAAAAACTTCCATTAACTCCAAAAATTTTATTTTTTTGTTTTATAAAAAAAGAAATATAGTTTTGTGGACTCAAAATAATTATTAATCAATAAAAACTACTACAATGAAAAAGTCGCTACATACAACCAGTGCACTGCTTACTGCATAGTTGCAGGTAAAATTCATTGTAAAATTGTATTCGCAAAAAACTCCAATTTCTTCGTTACGCTTGTTATAAAAATGGTCATTTACATTTATGTAAACTCCCATTTTGTATTACTACACAAGCCTCGAACTTGAAAGTTTTTTATCAAACACAATAATTTTCCTGCAAAACTTTATCGGTAACTAAAAAATCAAGCAACAATTGATGGTGTTTTGTTATGCCCAATTCTTATCCAGGTATTTTTCTGTTTTCCGTTTTTCAATAAGCCCTTTTCTGAGTGCACTATAACCGCTTAGCTCAATGCTATTAGTTTTTAAGAAATGACTCCAAAGGAGTCAAATGTTTATAGACGATTATGAATTTAAAACATACGACCCAGAAGGGGTCGAACACAACAACAAACTTTGATTCTATAAACGTTTGACCTTTTCAAGGTCACAAAAATTGCTAATTAATAACATTGAATTCTTACTAGCAAAAACTGCTAGCTCCAAGCTTGACGGATGTTTGCCAAATGGTTTTTTCAGAAAATAAATTCCATCAAAATTTTAATTAACCAGGTTATTGACAGCCTTTAAAAGTCAATATAAAATTTAAAAAACTAAATGCATATTAGATCAAAAGATTTAAGCAAAATAGGATATACCAATAACCAAACACGAAGTTTGGCTATCAATATTTTATCAAAACATTTCAAGCATCAAAGCAAACAAGAGGCGCTTGATTTATTAACCCAAATAAAAAACAATCCAACACAATATGAAACACATGAATTTTTAAGCAAAATAGCTTTGCAATTTTTAGACAAAAAAGAAGATAAACACTTTACATCTTACGATTTATTAGCAGAACAACAACCGGTTAAAACCTTTGGAACCAAGTTTATTGAAACATCGGCCAAGCAGCAAATGGACATCGCTTTACGCTTACCCATTACTTCAAAAGGGGCATTGATGCCTGATGCACATGCGGGTTATGGCTTGCCCATTGGTGGCGTGCTTGCTGTTAAAAATGCTGTAATACCTTACGGAATAGGCGTAGATATTGGTTGCCGCATGGCAATGACCATTTTTGAAGCCAATGAACGAGCCTTGACACAATACAGTTATAAATGTAAAATGGCTTTAAAAGAAGGTACACATTTTGGAATGGAAGGCGGTTTAGAAACAAAACAATCGCATGATATTTTGGATAGTAATGTATTTAACGAAATACCTTTTATTAAACAATTACAAGGCAAAGCTGCCAGGCAATTAGGCAGCTCGGGCAGCGGAAATCACTTTGTAGAATGGGGCATTATTGAATTGCAAGAGCAAAACAATTTGAACATAAAAGCAGGTAAATATGTGGCTTTGTTATCACATTCGGGCTCCAGAGGATTGGGTGCAAACATTGCCATGCATTACTTTCAAAAAGCCATGGATGTATGCAAACTTCCTAATCATGCCAAGCAATTAGCTTGGTTAGATTTAAACACTGAATTGGGTATGGAATATTGGTTAGCGATGAATTTAGCAGGCGATTATGCCAAAGCTTGCCACGATGTAATCCATAAAAACTTAGCCAAGCAAACAGGATTTAAACCTATTATGAAAGTAGAAAATCACCACAATTTTGCATGGAAAGAGATGGTAGATGGCGAAGAAATGATAGTTCATCGCAAAGGTGCTACACCTGCCAAATTAGGTGAGTTAGGTATCATTCCCGGTAGCATGATTCATCCGGGATATTTGGTGAGTGGAAAAGGTAATGATGCCTCTATCAACTCAGCATCGCATGGAGCAGGAAGAGCCATGAGCCGCAGCAAAGCCAAACAAATGAATACGGTTTCGGGAATGAAAAAATTGTTGATTAAAAATGGTGTAACCTTAATTGGTGGCAGTACCGAAGAAGCGCCAAATGCCTATAAAGACATAGAACAAGTAATGCGCAATCAAAGTGATTTGGTAAATGTAGAAGGGATATTTTATCCTAAAATAGTAAGAATGAATAAAGAGTAAAATGGAGAAAAAAATAATGCAAATAACCTCGGGCAAAGGGCCCGAGGAATGCGAAAGAGCAGTAGCCAAAGTGGTTGAAAAACTAATGGCCGAAGCCAAAAATAAAGGTATAGCAATCAATATCATTGATAGTGTAAAAGGTCAATTGAAAGGTTGTTACTTTTCGGTAACGCTCCTATTAAGTGGAAATAATATCAGCAGTTTTTGTGAACAATGGACAGGCAGCATTTTATGGATAGCTCAAAGTCCTTATAGGAAATTCCATAAGCGCAAAAACTGGTTTGTGGGCATTGATTGTTTTGATATAAGCAAAGAAATGAAAATAAAAGAAAGCGATATTAGTTACCAAACCATGCGCAGTGGTGGCCCTGGCGGACAAAATGTAAATAAGGTAGAAACAGCAGTAAGAGCTATTCATTTGCCAACAGGAATATTTGTAACTGCCAACCAAGAACGCTCGCAATTGCTTAACAAAAAACTGGCTTTAGAAAAACTAAAAGATAAACTGATGCTAGATGAAGTGGAGAAAGCAAAAAAACTGGTTCAAGATAAATGGCTTAAACACCATCAATTGGAAAGAGGAAACCCTGTAAAAACTTTTAACGAAACGCTGGTATAGAAAAGGCTGCCTATGGCAGCCTTTTCTATTTAATAAAATTATAAATACAATTCCTCTCGCATTTTTACCAAAGTATTTTCAATAGCTAATTTATCTATTTCATTAGGTAAAGAGCTTATTAAATAAGCACTTTCTATCTGTTCAATTAGCCTATCTGACATAGCCAAAATTTCTTCATAAGTATATTTACCTGCTTTTATATCCAGCATTTCAGCTCGGTTAGTTCGCCTTACATTTAATTTTCCTTCGGCTAATATTTCATAAGCAACTTGTAATAATCTGATGGTATGCATCATATTTTTAGCATCGTAATCA
>CAYTWI010000002.1:0-94679 GCA_964442045.1 uncultured Bifidobacterium sp. | reverse complement strand
CAAAAACTCTTCAACCACGGGGCTTAAACGATGTATTTCATCTATGAAAAGCACATCGCCTTTTTCTAAGTTGGTTAATAAACCGGCTAAATCGCCTGCTTTTTCCAATACAGGCCCACTGGTAGTTTTTATATTAGCACCTAACTCATTTGCAATTATATTGCTTAAGGTTGTTTTACCTAAGCCTGGAGGGCCATGTAATAAGACATGGTCAAGAGCTTCGTCACGTTGCTTGGCTGCCTGTACAAATATTTTTAGATTTTCAATGGTTTTTTCCTGGCCTGTAAAATCATCAAAGAGCCTTGGCCTTAATACACGTTCAAGTTCTTTTTCAGCATTGCTTAGGTTAGTATCTTCTGGATCTAAATTGGGATTTCGCACAGCCACGAATGTAAGTTTTTTACTTAAAAATAGTATGCGTTGTAATTTGTTTCGCAGCTTTTATTTCGGTAATTACTAAAATGGAACAATTATATTTTTTCTCCTTCTATATAAGCCATGGGAACGGTTAAGATAAGCCCGTTATTTTTTTGCGCATAGGCATTTAAGTTTTGTTCCAATAAAGCAAATACACTTATCAGGTCATCTGCAGGTATTAATTCTTTCCATGAGCCAAGCCAACCTAATTTTACAAAATAGTGGTTTAAAAAAGCACTTCCGTCTAAAAACTTCATTTCAAACTTTTCTTCTTTGCATTTAGTTATTTTAAATCCGTTTGTTGTAAACAAAGCGGAAATGCTTGCTACATTACCTCTATGTTGTTGGTCTGATTGTAGTTTATCAAGTATATCTTTTTTATTAAGTGCTTTCAGTGTGTTTTCAAATACAGTATAAAACTCCTGCCAATGTCCGTTTAAATTGGTTGTTAAAACCAGCTTACCGGCCTTTTTTAAAACGCGGTTGCATTCATTAAATACTTGCATGGGTTTATCAAAATTGTTAATCCCTAAATTGGAAACAATCAAGTCAATAGTATTATTATCAAAAGGAATTTGGCTGGCACTGCCTTCAATAATTGAGACATTGCTGAGTTCGTAGTTTTGTTTTTTTTGTTGGGCGCGTATATTGGCATTTTTCCATGGGTCCAGTCCATATAATTTACATGATTTACCTAACCTGCCTGCCAATTCCATTAATGGAAAGCCG
Source organism: uncultured Bifidobacterium sp. (assembly GCA_964442045.1). GTDB lineage: Bacteria > Bacteroidota > Bacteroidia > UKL13-3 > UKL13-3 > JAAFJM01. The sequence continues at coordinate 93,533 of CAYTWI010000002.1, read as the reverse complement.
CTTCCTGAGCCTATATCAATAACAGTTAAGTTGGGTTTTAGTTCTAAATGTTTAAGCAATAAAAGCCCGAACGAAGCACTCCATAAAGGTAATTCATCAAAGGTATTAATAAAATCGGGGCTGTCGGTAAATGTATAGGATAAATAGTCTGTCATAATAGGTAATTACTGTACAAGTATATTTTTTAAAGCGTAAATAATGTTATTTCAAATAATAAATGACTGAATAGCGAAATCATTAACAACTCATTTATAAGCTTTATTGATTATATTGCAGCCCTTTTTTAGCATAATGAATAGTAGTCAACTTCCTTTAATGGAGCATTTTTATACCATACAGGGCGAGGGTTACCATACGGGTAGCGCTGCTTATTTTGTACGCCTTGGTGGGTGCGATGTGGAGTGTGTGTGGTGCGATGTAAAAGAAAGTTGGGATGCTAGCAAGCATCCGCAAATAAGTATTCAAACCATTTTAGCATATATACAAACCGCTAAAGCAAAAATGGCTGTAATTACGGGTGGTGAACCTTTATTACATAATTTAGATGCTTTAACCGCCTTACTTAAACAAAATAGTATTGCCACTAATATTGAAACAAGTGGCTCAAGCCCTTTAAGCGGCCATTGGGACTGGATTTGTTTATCGCCTAAGAAATTTAAAGCACCGCTTCCTGAAGTAATAGAGAAAGCCAACGAACTAAAAGTGGTTGTATTTAATAAAAGCGATTTTGAATGGGCTGAAAAATATGCAAGTCAGGTAAACAGCACCTGCAAATTATACTTACAACCTGAGTGGGATAAGGCAGAACAGGTATTGCCATTAATTATTGAGTATGTAAAACAAAACCCGCAATGGAAAATAAGTTTACAAACGCATAAATATTTAATGATTCCCTAAATAAACTTTTCTTTTAAAAAATACGTTTATAGTGTACTTATAACTTTTGTTGTGAGTGACCATAATTTTGGTTTAATAACATTTTCTTTATTTAAATAGGATAGAAAGTGACAGCCGAAAATTAAAATTATTTATCACATTTGAAAAAAACATAATGTATGAAAAACTTAACATTTCTTATTGTAGAAGACGATGAGGTAACTCGCGAAGTATTGCGTAAAACATTGGCAGGGTTAAACTATAAAAATATTATGACCTGCAGTAATGGGTTTGATGCTATTGATATTGTTCGTAAGGATAATATTGATATTTGTATTATGGATATTGAACTGAATAACAAATTAGATGGCGTTGATACCGCTAAGTTAATTGGCAGCAGTTCAAAAGTTATTTTTACTTCGGGTAACAAAGAAAGCGAAACGTTTAAACGCATCAGCGAAGCCAATAGCTATGGCTTTCTATCAAAACCTATTACCGCTCAAATGCTTCAACAATCAATTGAGTTGGCTTTAAGTGCTACTAATTAGGTAAGCACAGAGCCTTTATTTATTTCAAAATATTTAATAGTAGCTTGAAGATTCTGTAACATGTTTTCAAGTCTTCCTTTATCGGTATCGCTTATAAATATTTGCCCGAAATTATCGTGGGCTATCATGTTTAATATAATTTGTAAGCGGTTATTATCAAGCTTTTCAAAAATATCATCTAATAGCAATAGGGGTTTGGTAGCGGTTTGGTTTTTCAAATAATCATATTGTGCTAACTTAAGTGCTATAATAAATGATTTCTGCTGACCCTGACTACCCATTTTTTTCAATGGAAAGTTATTTATTTCAAAAATAAAATCGTCTTTATGGATACCCTTCCCTGTACGCTGGCTTGCTTTATCTATTTGGATATTGTTTTGCAGTAGTTCGCTTATGGAGTTTTCGTGAAGCTGACTTTCATACTTTAAACCTATTACTTCAGCTTCCTGACTAATGAGGTTATAAAAGTGCAGGAACAAAGGCTCAAATTGGGCTAAAAATGCTTTACGTTTGTTAAATATAAACTCGCCACTTTCAATCAGCTTTTCATCGTAAATAGTAAGCAGGTTATTGTCTGAATAGTTTTGCTCAAAAAAGCTTTTTAGTAATGCATTTCGTTGTTCTAATGCTTTGTTGTATTGAATCAGTTGAAATAAATACTCTTTATCAAATTGTGAAATGAAAGCATCCATAAATTTTCTTCGTTCTTCACTGCCTTCGTGTATCAGGTAAATATCGTTTGGGGCAATAATTACCAAAGGGTAGGAGCCTATGTGTTCCGATAGTTTATTGTATAGAGTATTGTTTATTTTTAGCTTTTTCTTGCTTCCTTTTTGAATAATTAATTGTACGTTTTCTTCTGAATTGTTTTTAACAAACAATCCGTTTAAACTCATTTCAGTTTCGTTGTGTAGTATATTCAACTGGTCTTGTAACTGGAAATAACTTTTGGTAAAACATAAATAATAAATAGCATCCAACACATTGGTTTTACCGCTTCCGTTGAGGCCGACAAAACAATTAATCTGTGGACTGAATTCAAACCGGGCAGCAGCATAATTTTTAAAATTATATAATCGTAACGATTGTAAGTGTAGATGCATGGAAGGCCAAATATAGAAATGTTTTGCTATATGCCGTTAATGTCTGATTCATTTTATATTCTTGTAATTCTATATGGAAAGAGAGTAAGTTTATACCTAGAAAAATTTCAATAATTACCATCAATGCTTTTATTGAAAAGTGTGGGATGTACTTACCAATCCTGCACAGGTAAAGCTTTGGCCATATGGCAGTAGTTTAATCACAAACTGGGAAACAGGCAGTGATATTAAATTTAGTGTGGAATGGGATGGGAAATTATTTGAACAACGGGGAAAGGTTTTAGTATTTAAACCTAATGAGTTAGTAAAGTATAGTTTGATTGTCAGTGTTTCGTCATTTAAAACAGAAATGATTTTGGATATAAATTTTGCTATTTATTTAGTAATAATTTGCGGGTATCGCAAAACTGGTTAACTATATTAAAAAACTGGCTTCACGTATTTATATTTTTTGCATGATGAATACGCGTGACAAGGAAAATAATCTCTATTTATTTTTAATCCTCATGCTTGCAATTGGTTTTATGGTATTGTTTATTCATATATACTATTACTGTTAAAAAGGCTGTTATAAATAGTTTTAAAAGTAAGTTGAGAAACCAAACTGAATAATACCTGTACGTGCAGGCCGGTTGCCTAAAAAATCTGTTTGCTCCTGGTAACGATAGTTAAAACGTAAAACAGTTGTACCAACGGGCCTGAAAGCAATTGCAGGTACAATAGCCCATATATCATCAGCTATATTTCCGTTTGTTTCCCTAGATTTTCCCTGATTATAATCCGCATATTCAAGCCTTACACCTACATTTAATTTTGCTTTATCCCAACCAAACATTTGTCTTTGTAGCAGGGTACCTATTATATTAATAAAGCCACCAAACTGTTTATTGCCGAAAGTTTGGCTGTATGTATCGGGCACATCAACCAATACTTTCACTACTTCACCTGTAATGTTTAGGTTGTTTTTAAGCAGTGATGTATTGAAATCGAAAGCAGTAGCTGTTCTTTTTCTATCAATAGTTAAACCATCTTTTTGAAATTTATTATAAACTCCTGACATATATGATAAGCCAATTGAGCCACAGACTCATGCTGGTAGCCTGTTAACGACATTTCAGGAAAGACTATCAATTGTACTCCTTTATCGGCCGCTATTGTTGCTAAGTGAAAATGAGCAGCTAAATTGGCTTCAATGTTTCTGTGTATTGGTTTTGTTTGTGCTGCGGCTATTTTCATAAAGGTCTTCTTTTACTATATTTAAAATACTGGTATGAAAATGGAAAGCTTTCTTTAAATCATCATTATCATAAGCTATATTACTTAGTACTATAACGTTTGTTTTTGTTTGAGGGTAATAAAAATTCATACATGGAAAAGCGGGTGCAAAGCCTGTTTGTCCTAATTGTTCAATATTGTTTTCATTACCTACGGTAATACCATAACCATATGTAGTTTTACCAAATATAGGGTGTAAGCGAATGGCATTTTTTTGTTTGGTTAACATTATTTGGTAGGTGGAGTCTTTCAGTAATTTACCATTGTGTAAATGTTTATTCCATATAATCAAATCGTGCGCGGTAGAAATAAATGAGCCTGCTGCCGGATAATTTTGCAGGCTTGTTGAATCGTAAAGCAAACTTCCATTGGCTTGTTCTGTATAGCCTTTTATTATATGGTATTGTTTCCTATCCGGATGAAAAGTATTTGCCATACCGCAGGTGTTAAATAACTCCATTGACAATTGTTCAAACGATTTACCGGAAACGTTTTCTATAATATCGGCCAATAGTTTAAAACCCAGTTGTGAGTAATCATATTGGGTGCCAACAGGAAACAAAGTTGGTTTGTCAAGCGCTTTAACACCATGTGTGTGGGTGAGCAGGTGGTGTATCGTTACAGTATCGGCCCAGCTTTGTGTAAGTTGTGGTAAATATTTTTTAATAGGCGTGTGTAATGTTACGTTCCCTTTCTCAAATTGTTGTAATACCAAAACGGCTGTAAATTGTTTACTAATGGAGCCCACACAAAACCGGTTGTTTGGTTGCAGTATTGTTTTGTTTTCAATGTCAGCATAACCAACGGTTTTTGTATAGATTGTTTTATTGTTTTGTGTAATAAGAATAACTCCGTTAAAAGGCTTGCTTGTTTTTTCGGCCAGCAAGGCATCAATTTTCGGAGCAATGGTTTTATTGCTGCGCAGGTCATAATTTCTTCTGGCCCATTTTTTACATGGTTCAATCCACTCGGGTAAGGCTTTGTATAAGAAGCCATGCCGTAAGTTGGTGTGTAATTCTATCTCGCTAAAATGGTTTACTGTTAGTTTGGAGGTTTCTTTTCGTTTAATGGCTGAAACTCCATAAGGGTCTGTTGCTTCGTAAATGGATAAAATATTACCACAAAAATTTATGTCAGAGTTTTCTGTTAAATCTGTGTCTTGATAACAGCCAATAAAAACAAAATTGACATCAGGGTTAGCTAAAAAGGTAGAAACGTATTGTGCAATATAGCCTCCTTTTGAAGTGCCTATTACGGTAATATGATTGGGTTCTACCCCAGATTTCAATAAGCCTTTAATTTGAGTAACTACTTTTTGTGCATATATTTTTGCATCCGTATCGGCAGGGCGTTTTTCACTGAAAACAATAAAACCATCTCGTTTAAAGGAGTCTAAAATTTCTTTGTACTCAGCCCTCCCATATTCCGGGTTTACTGTTTTTAAATCAAATAACTCTACAAACCTGTTGTGTAAAAAAAACAGGTATTCCTTTTTCATGGTTTTCTGTTTTGTTTGCGCCAGAATATGATTGCTACATAAAACAATAGCAATGCTTATGAATAAGGTATGTAGAATAGTTTTTTTCATGTTGGTTATGTTTTAGTTTTAGCAACTTCACAAACAGGGTTGCATTTTACTTCAAAATTAACAGAATTGGCTATGTAACAAATTTCGTGTGCTTTGTGATGCAGTTCAATGGCTTTTTGTACCATTTCTGCACTTGCAACGGTAAATACAGGATTTAAAGTAACCTCTTTAAAGCTACCACCACCGCTACTTTTTTCTATCATAATACCTGTTGCGTTGTCTTTGTAATCAACCACAACAATGCCTTCCAGCGCACATACATACAGGTATGAAAGCATGTGGCATGATGATAAAGCACTCACCAGTAAATCTTCCGGGTTTAGTTTGGTTTTATCGCCAACCTGGGCATTATCGGTAGTTAAATGCAATTCAGGTTTGCCTTCAATACTGATGGTATGGCTTCGGTCATATCCTTTTACAGTACTTGTTCCGGTGCCTTTGTTGCCATGCCAAACGGCTTGTAATTTGTAATGGTGTTGGTGTTCCATGTGTTGTATTTATTTTCTTATCTGCAATAAAAAGTTTAATATTATGCTTTCAAAATAAGGGGATGGGCTGCTAAATGCAATGTAAGTTTTAATGGGTTTTATAAAAAATGGGTATGTTTGGATAGTAGCAACATAGTTATTAAAACAATCGTTTATTTTATTCCGGTGTTTTTTATTGAATGCACCCTAATACAAACAAAAGACAATTGTAACAGAGAGGCTTACTTTACTATTAACAGAGCACTAAATTGGGGTAACAACCCAAAAGAATATAAATAGTTATTGTTAGGTTAAATTCATAAACAGATTTAAAAAAAAGGCTTCAAAACTTGAAGCCTTTTTAGTTTAGTAATCTATCAGTTTGAGGTACTCATTAATTAAATAAAGTATATTTAATATACTATTTATTGCTTTATTAGTTAAAATTAGTTTATTTGTAAACTAATTTAATGTTTCAATGAATAATCTATTAATAAAAGATACCATTGATTTGATAAAGGAATTTGAGCAAACTAATTCCAAATCAAAGCAATACTCCGCTGATGTTAATGGCTTTAAGCAGTGGATGCTAACAACATTTGCAACAGAAACTTTTGCACCGGAGCCTCATTGGGATGGTAAGGAGCATGGCCGAAGCCCTGAAAGTGTTATCAATACCCTTATTCTGCACATGAATCGCTATGCTAAAAATTATTCAAAATCAGCTATTCATGGTTCCGATTTCACTACCCAGGAAGATTTTATATACCTGATTAACCTAAAGGCTTTTGGCAGCATGACCAAAATGGAGTTAATTAAAAAGAATATACAGGATAAACCCGTTGGCATGCAAATTATCAACAGGCTTATTGCACAAGGCTGGGTAGCACAGCAAGATTCGGAAACAGATAAACGCAGTAAGGTAATTAGTATAACTCCCAAAGGTTTACAGACATTGGAGCAGCAAATGGATAAAATAAGGCAAGCCACCCATATTGTAACCGGCAATTTAAACCATCGGGAAAAGATGGAACTGATACGCTTATTAAATAAACTAAACGATTTTCATAATCCGCTTTATTCGCAAAACATAGAACCCGAAAATTTGTTAGAAGAAGCAATTAAAAGTAAAAAAGAAAAACTTTGAAAAAGAAAATAGCCATAATAGGTTCAGGATTTTCAGGATTGTCTGCAGCTGCCTATGCAGCCAGACAGGGTCATGAAGTGCACGTGTTTGAAAAGCACCCGCAACCAGGAGGCAGGGCCAGGCAGTTTGTTACTGAACAAGGTTATGTGTTTGATATGGGGCCAAGCTGGTATTGGATGCCTGACGTAATGGAAGCTTTCTTTTCGGATTTTGGTTATAAAACTTCCGATTTTTTTGAACTGGTTTCGCTGAACCCACAGTTTGAAATGATATTTAAAGAGGAGAAGCTGGCTATACCGGAGTCTTACCAGGAGTTAAAACAACTTTTTGAAAGTATAGAAACCGGGGCAGGAAATAAATTAGACGAATTTATGCAGGCGGCTCAGTTTAAATACAAAGTAGGGATGGGCGATTTTGTGAATAAACCTTGCCATAGCTGGATGGAATTTGCTTCGCTTAAAACTTTAAAAAACGCTTTGCAATTAGACTTACTAAGCAATTTCAGGAGCTATGTGGCAAAGTATTTTTCCGATGAAAAATTGCGTACACTCATGGAGTTTCCTGTTATTTTTCTGGGTGCTTCACCCAAAAATATTCCTGCTTTATACAGTTTAATGAATTATGGCGGCTATGCATTGGGTACTCATTACCCCATGGGTGGATTTTATCAGTTGGTATTGGCTATGCAAAAAGTGGCAGAGCAGCAAGGTGCTACTTTCCATTTTAATAAAACAGTTGAGAAAATAAATGTAGAGAACAATCAAGTGAGCTCCCTTCAAATTAATGGCGAACAGCAATATTTTGATGCAATAATTGCTTCATCTGATTATCACCACACAGAAAGTTTACTGGAAGACCAATACAGGAATTATAATGAAGCATATTGGAAAAAGAAAACCTTTGCCCCATCGTGTCTTATATACTACTTAGGTTTTAAAGAAAAAATACCAAATCTGAAACACCATACCCTGTTTTTTGAAAACAATTTAGACGAACATATTGACGCTATTTATACCAATAAGGAATGGCCCGAAAATCCATTGTTTTATAGTTGTTGCCCTTCCAAAACAGACCCCCATGTTGCTCCGGCTTATGGCGAAAATATTTTTTTGCTGATGCCTTTGGCTATTGGAATTAATGATGAAGAAGAAATACGTGAAAAGTATTTAAAACAAATGCTTGAGCGTTTAGAGCAATTAACCAAAACAGAAAATCTATCATCGAAAATTGAATACAAACGAAGCTATTGCGTTTCCGATTTTATGAAGGATTATAATGCATACGGAGGCAATGCATACGGACTTGCCAATACACTTGCTCAAACAGCCGTATTGAAACCCAAAATAAAGAACCAAAAAATTAACAATATTTTTTATACAGGTCAGTTAACTGTACCCGGGCCGGGTGTACCTCCATCCATCATCTCGGGTAAAATAGTGGCCAATGAAGTAAATAAAAATTAAATCTGATATCTATGAAAAAGTTATTTGATGAACTCGCTTACGAAATAAGCAAAGCAACAACAAAAAAGTACAGTACCAGTTTTTCTCTGGGTATATTGGCATTAAATAATACCATAAGGCCTGCTATATATGCTATTTACGGCTATGTAAGACTGGCCGATGAAATAGTGGATAGTTTCCACGGTTACGATAAAGCTACCTTGTTAAGTAGGTTTAAAACAGAAACAAACCAAGCCTTAACAGAACGCATATCGCTAAACCCTATTTTACACGCCTTTCAGGAAACTGTGCATAAATACAATATTGATACAACATTGATAGACCAGTTTCTGCATAGTATGGAAATGGACTTAAATAAAATTGATTATACCTCCGAATTGTACAATGAATACATATATGGTTCGGCAGAGGTAGTTGGTTTAATGTGTTTGCAGGTTTTTACCGATGGAAACAAAGCTGAGTACGAAAGACTAAAGCCTTATGCTATGAAATTAGGTTCGGCTTTTCAAAAAGTAAATTTCTTACGCGATTTAAAAGACGATTATCAAACACTAGGACGTACCTATTTCCCCAATATTGATTTCCGCCAGCTTGATAATACAGCCAAGTGCAATATAGAAAATGAAATAGACAATGAATTTAAAGAAGCTTTAGTAGGTATTCAAACACTGCCAAGCTCCTCAAAGTTTGGTGTTTACCTGGCATATACATACTACAGGTTCCTGTTCAAAAAAATAAAATCAACTCCGCTGGAGCGTGTGTTGCAAAACCGAATACGCATACCCAATACTCAAAAGTTTTCGGTTATGGTTTTAAGCTATATTAGATATAAGTTTGCCGTATTATGAAGAGGTTTTTACTGATATTGAGCTTGTATATATTATGCGCATTTAAAAGCAGTCAGGTAAATATTGATCTGAACTATATAAGAACTCATTATGAGCAGGCAGTTACCCATAAAGAAGTATGCAATACCATGATAAGCGTTTTGACAAAATCAAAACTAAATAACATTGAAATGGCTTATTTGGGGGGCTTACAAACCATTTGGGCCAAACATACCATAAGTCCTATTGCTAAGTTAAAAACATTTAATACAGGAAAAGCCAATATAGAGCAAGCTGTAAGCAATGAAAAAGACAATATAGAAATTCGTTTTATAAGACTTTCGGTACAAAAAAACTGTCCTCAATTTTTAGGATATAGTGAAAATATTATAGAGGATGAACGCTATATAAAACAGCACCTTGATAAAATACAACCTGAAAGCCTGAAAAAGATGATTTCCGGTGTTTTACATAAATAGTATACAATACAGGCCCTATAAATTGAAGGTCTTTGTAAATAAGGCTATACTTATAAATTACCATTTTTTACCGGCATTCCGCATTTTGGGACTATACCAAAAACATGTTTTAACTATATGTTCAGTTTCTAACATGTACCCAAAACATGTTTTATATGCACCTCTAATTTTTAGGGTGTACTAAAAATAGTTTTTATATACTCCCTCGTTTTTGAGGGAGTAGGTAAAATAGTTTTTTCATAGTCCCTCATTTTCTATGGTGTACTAAAAATAGTTTTTATATACGCCCTCATTTTTGAGGGAGTATGTAAAATAATTTTTACATGCACTTTCTGTTTTTAGGGTATACTAAAAATAATTCAGCCTACGTTTAGTTACTAAAAAACTTACCGATATGAATTACGCACGATTCACCAGAAATTTATTCGGCAGTAACAACTTTAGCCGAAACGAACTCAACCTGTTTGCTACCGACTTAATTAGCCGATTAAGCAGCATGCAAAACTCCTTATTACCCGCAGCCGATAAAACGCTGCTGATTGATTTACACGAGGCCTTTGTAAACACCTTTGGTACGCTGGCCATTAGCAGTGCCATACAAAAGGGTGGTACCCTTAGCCGACAAGATGCTTACGATGCCATTTTAGAATTTATTTCGCGCGAAGAAGGTGCCATTAAATCTAAGTTTGGTAAAAACACACCCATTTACATCGAGTTTTACCCGCAGGGGCTCCGGGAGTATTATGGTGCTACGGTAGAGGGCATAAAAGTATTGCTATTCAGGTACAGTGCCACTGCCGACAAATACAAAGCCCTCTTATCAACCGACTTTGTGCGCACTTTGGGTACATTACAAACCGCTTATGTAGATGCAAGGGATACACAGGTATCATCTAAATCCAGCAAAAAAACGGCACAAACCGAAATGCAACAAAACCGAAAAGCATTAACCGAGCATTTAACCACTTGTGTACTGCTTATAGCTGCCCGTACCATAGGTAACGAAGCTGCTTTTAACAGTTACTTTAACTTTAGTTTGTTGGAGGTTGATAACGAGAACCCAAGTCCTTCGGAAGAACCGCCTGTTACACCTTAAGAATATGATTGTAGTAATTAATTAACAAAAAAGCCCTTGTAGTACTACAAGGGCTTTTTGTTTGTGTGAGGCTTGAGAAGGGTGGGTATAAGGCACAAAACTTCATTTAACCACTGAAGCGCCAATTTCTTGTAGTTGCTGTTAGGTGCTGGCAAATTAAAATAATTCTGACTGTTCCTTTTCACGCAAATATTCTTTAATTCTTGTGTCTTCTAAGTATGGCGCAGTCTTAACCTTGTCAAACAAGTTTAGAAGGCGGCTCTTTGCACGTCTCATAATGGTATCGTAGGCTAGTGGCTGAATAATAACATTGCCATTCATTTTCGTTGTCTTCTCCGTTTCATAAGGCACTAGCTCAGAACCTAAAACAAAACATGTCACCTTAGAATAGTTTTTAATTAATCCCTTATTTAATAATTCACTAACATATTTCCAGGATTGATTTACCTCATCAAGTCCAAGCGGCACTCCTGGCTTTTTAAGCTCAACAATTGTTAGCCTATCAATTCCTATTTCCCCTCCTTCGTCATCATATTTTGGAAAACTGTAAAGACCAACCGAACTATCTTTCAAGATTGCAAAGTCAGGTCTTATACGCGTACCCTTTATTTCTTTTCCAAATAAATCTTGTATAACCTTTGTCATACCAACATTTGATGTGTATTCGATTGTTTCATACTCAGGACCAAATATCCATAAACCTCTGTGAAATAAAGGTTGTAAATCATGAACTTCGTCTGTTAAATTAGTCAGTACTCTACTTTGTAATTTTTCAATTAGTCTCATTCTATATTCTACCTCGTCAAGTACAACTTTTGCTAAATTTATATTCCATTTTTTTAAAACAGTATTCAAACTTTCTAATTCCTCTGATGTTGAATTAGACAATATGGCAATTAGGTTATATTTTGATTCGCTTTGTTCAAGATTAGCTAAAAGTTTAGCAACCTTTTCTAAATCATTTTGAGTAATTGAAGGACATTCTTCTTGAACATTGGTTATAAATGTTTCCCATTTCTCTCGACCAACAAGTCCAATGTTTTTCAATATCGGTTTGGTAATTTCCTCAATTTCTTTAAATGTTGTTTCTCTATTTTCCTTGTAAAGTTCTAAAATATAATCTTTGATTTTTTCTTGAACTGCAGGAAATACCTTCTTGAATTTTTCGTCTGTTTGAAAAAATGTTGTCCAATCCGGAGAAACAGCATTTTCTAAACAGTCTGCTTTTACTATAAAAATATATCGTTTTGCGGCAATTCTTCTACCATCAATCAAATGTTCGTTTCCACTACCTTTCCAAGTACATTCGCCAACGAGTCTGTTTTTTACATGCCAAGCAATACCATGTTGATGAGTTGTCTTATCTGTTCCTTTAACATCAATTACTGTAATAGGTATTTTTCCAATGCCATCAATTTCAACTTCGATGTTATTGATATTTTCTTCTGGTATGTCCAAAAATGTAATTTTTTCATTGTTAACGATTACTTCAAAATGAGGATCCGTCATAAATCGCATTCCAATTTCAATTTTTATTTGATCAAAACTAGTACTTGGTTTGATTGCATTATTAACGAATATTTCTGTTCCGTGATGTTCCTTTTTTTCTTCACCTAATTTTTCAAACGCTAAGATATTAGTATTGTCAGCAAATACTTTATAATGTATTTGCTTTGTATCTCTCCAGCTTTTCACTTGGAAAAATTCCCCGAAAGCAAAACCAGATAATCTACCTTTACCATTTCTACCGAAAGTTGGTCTTTTCCCAATTAGTGATTTGTGGTCTTGTGGTACCTCTGCATATCCACCCTGCTCTTTGTTTCTATCATAAGCTAAAGTTCGAAATCTTTTATTAAATTGTGATTCGGTCATTCCGTGACCATTGTCAATAATTGAAAAATTGTCCCCGTCTTCTAATGGCCACTTTATTTCAACCTTTGTTGCTGCAGCATCCCATGAGTTTGCTATTAGCTCAATGATTGCAATTTTAGAATCGGAGATAATTCCTTTTCCAACAAATGATTCTAAAAATCTATCATCAAAAAGTGCTATTTGTTTTGTGCTCATATTTTTGTTCTTAATTTGTCATGAAATAGCTTAATCCATCGTTCTTCTAATTGTCAATTTCAAATATTTTTCTGTAATATCATTAAACATATCATTAGTGTTCGCGTATGATAAAATGTCGTCTCTATCGATAGCAATTATTTTAATACCATCAATGGACAAAGCATCCATTATTACAGAGTTTGCATATCTGTAACCATTTAATTGACCAGCAATACCGCTAGATGACACAAGGATTCCTGATTTCGCCCCCCTTGTCCTTAACTTATGTACAAATTCACGGACTTTTGCGCTACTTAAAGGGGGAACTTCATTTTTACATTCGCAAATTACTATTGGGTCAAGGATATCAAATGGCCCAATAACCCTATTGTTCCAAAGCGCTAAATCTATTTCTTGAGAACCTGTTGCATCTAATACATTTCTATCTGCTAAACGAACACCATTGAATTTTTCAAATAAATAAAGTACTAAATCTTCAAAAACTCTTCCTTTCACATGAGTATTTCCAGCATCAGATTGATTTAGTAGCTGCCTTATTTTTGTTTGGCTATATTTAGGCATACTAACTTAGATTATTTAAAGTATGTACATACTCATTTCTCTTTTTTATTAAGAAATTTTCAAACCCCTCAGATGAAATACCTTGAACAAAGTCTTCAACGTCAAACATTAATATGTTTGGTAATCTGGGAGTGTCTAAATTAAATCGTCTATCATTTTTGTCGAAATAGAGCAAAATTCCAAAATTAGCATCTGTTTTACTTATGTAATTTTGAAGTTGTTGTTGAGCTCTATCAATTGTTTCCTTATCTATTCTTCCATACTTAACCTCTATTAGCAAAGGATTTCCAAAGTAACTTGATAAACCTTCATTTGTAATTGCGATATCTACTCTTGATTTGTCTCCTATGGCCAATTCCGAAACAGCTTGAACGTTTATCTTTTTAAAAACATCCATTATAACATTAATTAAATCATATTCTTTATAATCACCTTTCCTAAATTGTCTTAGACTAACAAGCGCCTTATTCGTCTCATCGATTGTAAGATTCGGTTTTTCTTTTTGCGTTTTTTTCTTATAACGTCTATAGGGATTACTAATATCTAATATGTAATTTTTCAGAGAGAGTTCCAACAGTTGTGTGTTTTTTGACCAATCCAATTGATAATGCATTTTACCTTCGAGAAAAAAGGGGAGTTTTAAATCTTGATCTACCAATAAAAAAATTGGTTTGCCAAGCGCTTCTGCGACTCCTAGTTCAAACAAAACATTTTGATTATTTTTTGTGATTAAGGCTAGTATAAAATCCGATTCTCTAATTTTTCGCTTAATCAAATCTGAAAAAGACGAACCTATTGAAAAATCATAGAAATTATTCGTGTCAACATTTAAGTTATGTAGTAAAATTTCAACTTTTGATAAGTCGTTACTAGAGTCAGTCGAGATATAGCATTTTAATTTCTTATTCATTCTTTCAGTTTGTATTTTTGCTTACACCTAACCTACATATATGTGTCATAAAATGGCACATATCTACCTAAAATATGATGGATTTGTGCCACAACTAAGTGGATATATTTCATATTGCAATGTATTAATATTTTATAAGTCATCAAACTACCCAACTTATTAAGCATAAAATAAAAAAGGTTTCAATAGTACTATTGAAACCTTTGAGTGTGGAGGATATCGGATTAATACTTTTTCCTGTTTGGTGAACCTAACAATGAATGCCTTTTGCATACGCAAAGGATGCATTATTATTAATAGCACACCTTAGTAAGCTTTGCTTACCCTTGTGCTATAAATAATAATGCCCCGGTCTAAACAACCGGGGCATTATTGGTGGAGGATATCGGATTCGAACCGACCACCTCTTGCATGCCATGCAAGCGCTCTAGCCAAATGAGCTAATCCCCCGAAGTACCAATTGCCATCATTTTTATGTCAATCGGGCTGCAAATATATTTTACAAACTTACAATTCCAAATTTTAATAAAACAATTGCTAATCCGTATAGGAAAGTGGCTAATATAACGCCTTTTGCAGTTTGGTATTTTTCAAACTGTATAATTAAATAAAATACCGCCAGGTTAATAACAGCACATAAACTCAATAGGGGCGACAAGAGCTTTTCCTGTACCGAAGTGGTAATGAATAACTCCAGGCTGCTGCCCTCAAACTTACTGAAGTAAAATATAATAATACCCAGCGAAGGGGCTAATAAACCTATAAGAACACCAATTAATATATGATCGAATTTAATTTTTTGCATGTTAAAAAGTCCATTGGTTAATGTTAGCAATAGCATGGTGGGCGGTTAAATCAAACTGAACAGGTACTATGGAAACAAAGTTGTTGGCCAGTGCCCATTCATCCGTATCTTCTCCTTTATCGTTATTTACAAATTTACCCGTAAGCCAGTAGTATTTGCGTCCGTTAGGGTCTGTACGCTCATCAAAATCTTCTTCCCATTTGGCATTGGCCTGGCGGCAAATTTTTATACCCTGTAGTTCGCTGCTGGTAATTTTAGGTACGTTTACATTTAATAAAACACTCGCAGGTAAACCATTTTTTAAAATATTTTCAGCTACCTGTGTAGCTATTTCAGCAGCCAGTGTAAAGTCTGCCTCGTAAGCAAAATCGCATAAGCTTATACCTGCCGAAGGAATACCTTCAATAGCTCCTTCTACTGCAGCACTCATGGTACCGCTGTATATTACATTAATAGAAGAGTTACTGCCGTGGTTAATACCCGAAAGCAACAAATCTGGTTTGCGGTGCAATACTTTATCAACAGCCAGCTTTACACAATCAGCAGGCGTACCGCTGCATTGGTACGAAACAATATCGCCATACAAATCAGTCTTGGCCAAACGCAAAGGTTTGCTAATAGTTACTGCATGCCCCATGGCACTTTGCGGTGCATCGGGCGCTACAATTATAATTTCGCCAAGGTGTTTTACTGCATTAACCAAAGCTTTTATACCCGGAGCAGTTATACCATCATCGTTGGTAATAAGTATTAATGGCTTATCAGACATTTGTTTTTTAATAATAAGAGTCGCAAAGTAAGTGATTGAGCCTAATGTTTTATAATTAGCATTAAATTTTAACTAACAAATTAACACAGGTGTTTAAACTACTTTATTAAAACAGGCAGTTGGATTTGTTGAAAGGTTTATGGGCACTTTTACATAAATTGATAAAAGGTTTTACTATTTAGGTTAAGATTGGTATTATCGCAACTCTAAATAATTACAAATGAAAAAAATATTTTTATTGCTGTCGTTGGCTATAGTTGGTTTTTCCTACGGACAAAATCAACTATTATCCATTGATGATGCCATTTTAAAAGGCCGCACAACTTTAGCTCCTGAACGTTTAAGCCAGATGATGTGGAAGCCCGATAGTAAAACAATAAGTTATGTAGGCAAAAAGAATGGTAAAGAAGTTTTAATTTACATCAACACGCCCGGCTTAACCCGCGATACCGTTTTAACCATAGAAGATTTTTACAACTCGTTTTACAGCATTATGCCGGAGGAAAAGAAAATGGAGCGTTTTCCTTTTTTTAGCTGGGCTGATAACAATACTATTTTATACAACTACAACAATACCATGTATGTGTATGATATAAACAGCAAAAAAACAACGCTTAAAGTTAAAATGCCCGGTACAGCAGAAAACTTTGATTATGAAAAAATTAATAACCGCATAGCTTATACGGTAGGTAATAATTTATATGTAAGCGATATAACATCGAAAGATGTGTTAATGGATTACCAGAAACGCGGTAAAAAAGAAGGTGTGGTACAAACCGATGCCATAAACACCAATGACGGAGGTTATGCTTTAGTAGTAGGTAAAACAGTGCACAGAAGCGAGTTTGGTATTACCAAGGGCACTTTCTGGAGTCCTAAAGGTAATAAATTAGCGTATTACCGAATGAATGAAACCATGGTTACCGATTATGGTTTGATGAAATTTGACAGCAAACCCTCAGGTATTGAAAACATAAAATACCCGATGGCCGGAGCCAAAAGCCATGAAGTAAAAGTATATTTTTATGATTTTACCAAAAAGCGCAACCTGATGGTTGAAACAGGAGAGCCTGCTGAGCAGTATTTAACCAATATAGCCTGGAGTCCTAATGAAGATTACCTGTACATAGCCGTTGTAAACCGTGCGCAAAACGAAATGAAAATGAATATGTACGATGGCTTAACAGGTAAGTTTATTAAAACACTGTTTATTGAAACACACGATAAATATGTAGAACCAGAAAAGCCCGTATTATTTGTTAAAAACAACGAAAAACAATTTATATGGCAAAGTGAGCGCGATGGTTTTAATAACCTGTATTTATACGAAAGAGGAGGTAAGCTATTAAAACAATTAACCAATCTGAAACAACACATAAGCGAGGTATTAAGCTTTGATGCCACAGGTAACAACTTGTATTTTATGGCTTTTTCAGCCGATGGTATGAATAAATACCTGTACTCGGTTGAGTTAAAAACAAGCAAAATAACCCAGCACACCAAAATAGAAGGTATTCACACTCCACTGGTAAGCGATGATGGCGTTTATATAGTAGATAATTTCAGCAATTTAACCACACCACGTCAGATTATACTAAGCGATAATAAAGGCAGGTTATATGGTTCTATAGTAAATGCCATTAACCCAATCATCAACTACCAGACTACCGAAATCAGCTTAGGTAAAATAAAATCAACCGATGGTACTACCGATTTAAATTACCGTTTAATTAAACCGGCTAATTTTGACGCCACTAAAAAATACCCTTGTATAGTATATGTTTATGGTGGGCCACATGCCCAAATGGTTACCAATAGCTGGTTAGGTCAGGCCGAATTATGGATGATTGCTTTTGCCCAGCAAGGCTATGTTATATTTACGGTTGATAACAGGGGTTCACTCAATCGTGGTTTAAATTTCGAAAATATTACCCATCGCCAGTTAGGTAAAATAGAAATAGCCGACCAGTTAGCAGGTGTTAACTTTTTAAAACAACAAACCTTTGTTGATAGCACCAAATTAGGTGTTTATGGCTGGAGTTTCGGTGGTTTTATGACTACCAGCTTAATGACCAGAACACCTGATGTGTTTAAAGTAGGCGTGGCCGGTGGAGCGGTTATTGATTGGAGCATGTACGAAATAATGTATACCGAAAGATATATGGATACACCCGAAGAAAACCCGGAAGGTTACAAAGAAAACAACCTGTTAAACTATACCAAAAACTTGAAAGGAAGATTATTGCTAATACATGGTACCAACGATGATGTGGTACTTTGGAACCATACTTTAAACTACGTGAAAAAAAGTGTAGATGATGGTGTATTGGTAGATTATGCCGTGTATCCTACACATGCACATAATGTGTTAGGGCCGGACAGGGTTCATTTGTTTAAAAAGATAAACCAGTACTTCAACGACTTTTTGAAGTAAGGAAATAAAAAAAGCCTTTGGATTTTTCCAAAGGCTTTTTTGTTATGCTTTATATAATACTTTGTCTGTTTGCTGATGAACAATCATATCATCAGGGTTTATTACAACAGGTTTATCCTTTAAAAAGAATAAGATGAACAAAGATATAATGGGTAAAAAAAGGCCGATAAAAAACCAGGGCCAGAATTTATACCCTTTGGTAATGGCTAAATAACCCATTACCGGGGCAAAAAACACTAAGAATACTACTGCTTCCATAATTGTATACTAATTGTTTGAACGCTACAAAAGTATATACTATTTATTAAGCATAAACATGATTTTATGTGGAACAAAAGTCAGTTTTATAAAAAGCCTAATTGCAGTTTGGCGGCCTCGCTCATTAAGTCCTGGCTCCATGGTGGTTCAAAAGTAACCGTAACAGTTACCTCTTTTACACCCTCCATAGCACCTAATTTCTCTTTTATTTCAGCAGGCATACTTTGCGCTGCCGGGCAAAAAGGTGAAGTAAGCGACATAATAATTTCAATGTTCAGGTCATTGGAAACATTTACTTCATAAATCAATCCCAACTCATAAATGTTTACCGGAATTTCAGGATCGTATACGGTTTGTAAAACTTGAATCGCTTCATTTTGTACATCTACAAATGTTCTCAATGGCTTTATATTATTAGTTTCTTCCATTTTTATTACTGCTGGCCTCCAGCCTTTGGCTATTGGCTTTTATTTTATTATTTTGTTAAAAGCTATAGGCTAGGAGTTGGAAGCCTTATACGCCAAAGCGTACATTCTTATTTGTTTAATCATACTGGCAAAACCATTGCTTCGCTGGCTTCCAATCATACGGCTCATGCCTATTTTTTCAATAAAAAACAATTCGCTGTTTAATATATCATCAGGCGTTTGGTTACTCCATACCTGTACTAACAAACTTACCAGCCCTTTTGTTATTTCTGTATTGCTGTCAGCCTCAAGAACAACTTTACCATCCGTAAAAGCAGGGTAGAGCCATACTTTACTCTGGCACCCTTTTACTATAAAATCATCCGTCTTATGTTCATCTGGCATAACAGGCAACTTTTTACCTAAATCCATTAAGTAAAACAAAGTGCTTTCCATGTCGCCATCAAACAGCTCAAAGTTTTCTATTATTTCGTTTTGTATATCGTTAATACTTTTCAATTGGCTAATTGTATTAAGTTTTTAACCGCTGCTAAAAATACATCTACTTCTTCCAAAGTATTGTATACCGAAAATGAAGCACGTATAGTTCCGTCTACTCCCAAACAATTCATTAAAGGCTGTGTACAATGGTGTCCTGTTCTTACCGCTATTCCTTTTGAATCTAACAGCATACCCGCATCAAAATGGTGCATGCCGTTAATAACAAACGATTGAACAGATACTTTTTCTTTTGCAGTTCCTATTAAGGTTATCGGTTTTGCTCCGACTTCACGGTCACTGAGCGAAGTCGAAGTGCCCGTGAACGAATTATTGATAGCTAATAAACCCTCCACGCAATGTTTTAGCAATGCATTTTCATGGGCAGCTATGTTTTCTTTACCGGTTTCGTTAACAAAGTCCAATGCATATTTAAAAGCAATTACATCACCAATATTGGGTGTTCCTGCTTCAAATTTGTAAGGAATTTCATTGTAAGTAGTTTTTTCAAAACTTACTTCTTTTATCATTTCACCACCACCCTGGTAAGGTGGCATGGCATCTAACAAAGCACGTTTACCATATAAAACACCTACACCAGTAGGGCCATATAGTTTATGTGATGAAACGGCTAAAAAATCGCAATCTAAATCTTGTACATCAACTGTTAAATGAGAGCAGGCTTGTGCGCCATCTAACAATACTTTGGCACCAACGGCATGTGCTTTGGCTATAATTTCTTTAACAGGGTTAATAGTGCCCAATGCATTACTTACCCAAACACAGGCTACCATTTTGGTTTTTGACGAAAGCATTTTTTCGTACGCATCCATTAACAGTTCGCCTTTTTCATTTATTGGAATTACCTTTAAAACAGCTCCTTTTTCTTCGCAGATTAATTGCCACGGAACTATATTACTATGGTGTTCCATGCTGGTAATAATTACTTCATCGCCCGCATTTAAGAATTTACGTCCCCAAGTTTGAGCAACTAAATTTATACTTTCAGTAACTCCTTTAGTAAAAATACATTCTTCTACTTCCTTAGCATTAATAAAAGCCTGTATGGTTTTACGGGTATCTTCAAACATATCGGTAGAGCGTGCCGCTAACGTATGTGCTGCTCTGTGAATATTTGCATTATCAGTTTTGTAGTATTTAACCAAAGCATCAATAACCGCTTGAGGTTTCTGTGTAGTGGCAGCATTGTCAAAATAAACCAAGGGTTTGCCATTTACTTTTTGATCAAGTATCGGAAACTTACTCCTGATGGCTGTAATATCTAGTTTTGACATATTTTATCTGTATGTAGAGACGTTGCATGGCAACGTCTTTATAAATGAAACGTATATACGTTACTATAGTTTTTTCTCAATCTCCTGTTCCAATAAAACAACCAACTCTGGTATTTTTATTCTTTCAGCTATATCGTCAGCAAAAGCATTCAATAACATTTTTCGGGCTGCGTCTTCCGGTATTCCACGACTGCGTAAATAGAACATAGGCTCTTCATCTAACTGGCCAATGGTAGCACCATGCGTACATTTTACATCGTCAGCAAAAATTTCCAATTGCGGTTTGGTGTTTACTGTAGCATCGTTGCTTAACAATATGTTTTGGTTACGTTGGTAAGCATTGGTTTTTTGAGCATCTAAGTGCACCATAATTTTACCGTTAAATACCGCAACCGATTTATCCATCATAATGCCTTTATATAACTCATCGCTATGGCAATTAGGAAAAGCATGGTCTACACGTGTATGGTTGTCAACAAACTCAGTTCCATGCGGCATGTATAATCCGTATAATAAACTGTTACAGTTTTGACCATTCATAAAGAAATGCAAGTTGTTTCTTACAAAGGTTCCGCTTAAGGTAAGCGTTACATGGTTTATATTGGTATTGGCTTCCTGAAAAATCTGTGTATAGTTATTCTGGTAACTTTCGCCTTCCTGGTGTTGGATTTTATAGTATTCAATATGTGAATTTTCGTTCACATACATTTCATTAACTACATTGGTAAACGATGGATTTGTGCCAATAGAATAACTGCTTTCAATGACAGTGGCAAATGCATTTTTTTCAACTACAATTAAATTTCGTGGCTGGCATAACACATTGATACTGCTTGAATCAGTGATGTTTATAATAAAAACAGGGTTGGCTACTCTTTTGTTATCAGGTACATAAATAAATGCGCCATCGCTAAACAAAGCAGTGTTCATGGCATTTAAACCTTGTCCTTCTAAAGGAACATATTTGTTAAAATGCGCATTGAATAAATCACTGTTATTTATTCTGGCTTGCGATAAAGTAGAGATTATAATGCTTGAATCTGTTTCAATAATATTTGATAAGCTACTACTGAAATGGCCGTTTACAAATACCAAGCGGTTCGCAGTTAAATCCTTTAAAAACGATTTTGCCAATAAAGTTTCAGCTCCACTATTGCTTAAACCTGTTGATTGAAATGATTTATTGGTTAATGATTTCAAATTGGTGTATTTCCATTCCTCGTTCTTAGTAGTAGGAAATCCCGTTTTTTCAAATTCAGCAAAAGCCTGCTCACGTTTGAAAAAGAAATCACTTTTTTCAGCCTGATTTTTATATTGGTTAAACGCTGCTTTTATATTCTCTAATAACATATAGTTCTAAATTCTAAATCCGAATATGAATACCCGGAAATTGTTTATGTAAATTCTTTGTATTTTGAATTTACTTTGCGCTGGCTTCTACTTCCTGTTTAATCCAATCGTAGCCTTTTTCTTCTAATTCCTTAGCCAGGCTGGCATCACCGCTTTTTACAATTCTGCCTTTGTATAATACATGTACAAAATCAGGCACTATATAATCCAACAAACGTTGGTAGTGGGTAATAACTATAAAAGCACGCTCTTTGTTACGTAATTTATTTACACCTTCCGAAACTAAACGTAAGGCATCAATATCCAAACCTGAATCTGTTTCATCTAAAATACCTAATTTAGGCTCTAACATGGCCATTTGGAAAATCTCGTTACGTTTTTTCTCTCCACCACTAAATCCTTCATTTAACGAACGGCTTGTTAATGATTTGTCCATTTCTACCAATTCCATTTTTTCGCGCATCATTTTCAAAAAATCAGTAGCTTCCATTGGCTCTAAACCTTGGTATTTACGTTTTTCGTTAATGGCGGTTTTTAAAAAATTGGTATTACTTACACCAGGAATTTCTATCGGATATTGAAAAGCTAAAAATACACCTTCACGCGCTCTGTCTTCAGGGCTCATTTCTAATAAATCTTTACCATCAAAGTCAACAGTACCTTCGGTTACCTGGTAATCAGCTCTACCGGCTAATACAGCCGATAAAGTACTTTTTCCTGCACCATTTGGTCCCATTATAGCATGTACTTCACCTGCTTTTACTTCAAGGCTTAATCCATTAAGAATTTTCTTTCCTTCTATTTCTGCTTTTAGATTTTTTATTGATAACATATTTTGCTTTTGGCAACTGGCCTCTGGCTTCTAGCCAAACACCGTTAACGTTTATATTTTTTATTATTAATTATTTTTTGCCAGAGGCTAGAAGCCAGCCGCCAGCGGCTATTTATCCAACTGAACCTTCCAAACTTACAGCTAAAAGCTTTTGGGCTTCAACAGCAAACTCCATTGGTAATTGGTTTAATACCTCTTTACAAAATCCGTTTACAATCAGTCCTATTGCTTCTTCTGTTCCTATACCGCGTTGGTTACAGTAAAATATTTGGTCTTCGCCAATTTTACTGGTACTTGCTTCATGTTCAACAGTGGCTGTATTATTGCTTATTTCCAGGTAAGGAAAAGTATGGGCACCGCTTCGGTTACCTATCAGCATACTGTCGCATTGTGTATGGTTACGTGCGTTTTCTGCCTTTTTGTTAACTTTAACCAAGCCTCTGTAAGTGTTATGCGATTTACCTGCTGAAATCCCTTTCGATACAATTCTGCTTTTAGTGTTTTTACCAATATGGATCATTTTAGTTCCGGTATCGGCTTGTTGCATGTTATTGGTTACAGCTACCGAGAAAAATTCTCCGTTTGAGTAATCGCCTTTTAAAATACAGCTCGGGTATTTCCAGGTAATTGCGCTTCCTGTTTCTACCTGAGTCCAGCTAATTTTTGAATAAGCACCTTCGCAGCTACCGCGTTTGGTTACAAAATTGTAAATACCACCTTTTCCTTCTTTATCTCCAGGATACCAGTTTTGAACGGTTGAGTATTTTATTTCTGCTTTTTCCATCGCAATCAGTTCCACTACAGCAGCGTGTAATTGGTTTTCATCGCGCATAGGAGCCGTACAACCTTCCAGGTAACTTACATAGCTGTTATCGTCAGCTATAATAAGGGTACGCTCAAACTGGCCTGTATTCTCCGCATTGATACGGAAATAAGTAGAAAGCTCCATTGGGCAACGAACGCCTTTTGGAATATATACAAAACTTCCATCGCTGAATACGGCAGCATTTAAAGCTGAAAAATAATTATCAGTGTATGGAACAACTGAACCAATGTATTTTTTTACCAATTCAGGGTGCTCGTGTAAAGCTTCGCTAATGGCACAAAAAATAACTCCTTTTTCAGCTAACTGTTCTTTAAAAGTAGTGGCAATGGAAACTGAATCAAAAACTGCATCTACCGCTACACCCGTTAAACGCTTTTGTTCAGTTAAGCTGATACCTAATTTTTCAAAAGTTTTTAATAATTCCGGGTCAACCTGATCTAAACTATCTAATTTTATTTTTTCCTTAGGAGCAGCGTAGTATATAATGTCTTGGTAGTTAATCGGTTTTAATTTAAAGTTTTGCCAATTAGGCTCTTCCAATGTCAGCCAGTAACGGTAAGCTTTTAATCGCCATTCCAACATCCATTCCGGTTCGTTTTTTTTAGCAGAAATAAAACGGACAATGTCTTCACTTAAGCCCATTGGGGCAGAATCCATTTCTATATCCGTAGTAAATCCATATTTATATTCTTGGCTAACTACCTGGTCAATTATATCAACTTCCTGTGTATCTGACATTTTCTAACTTTTATTTAAGTTTAGGGTTGCAAATTTAAACTAAAAAACCAAACTATTTATATTTAGTCTAGATAGAAATACAAAAAAAGAGAATAAGAGTTTTGAGTTTATTTTTTATCATGAAAAGTGCTCTCAATAAAGCGTAGTTAAAAATAAAGAACCTAAAATTATACCCGTTTAAATAAGCTTTGATTATATTTGCGCCCTTTAAGAAAATATTATATGCTACATAAAGAAGGAAAAGCAACTATACTTATCACTTTAATTGGGTTATTTGCACTTAATTTTGCTATCGGTTTTACTGGAATTAACTGGTTAATTAACAGTATTTTATTCTTGTCGGTAGTATTTTTAATTATTATACTTCAGTTTTTCAGAAATCCAAGTGTTAAAGTAAGTCAAAACGAAAACCATGTAATTTGCCCTGCCGATGGTAAAGTAGTTGTAATAGAAGAGGTAATGGAAACCGAATATTACAATGAAAAAAGATTACAGGTTTCTGTATTTATGAGTCCTTTTAACGTGCATGTAAACCGCAATCCAATTGGCGGAATTGTAAAATATTTTAAATATCACCCTGGTTTGTATTTAGTTGCCTGGCACCCAAAATCGTCAACCGAAAACGAGCGTACTACTACGGTTATTGAAAAAACCAATGGTGTTTCTGTATTGTTCCGTCAAATTGCCGGAGCTTTAGCAAAACGTATAGTTTGGTATGTAAAAGAAGGCCAACAAGCAGAGCAAGGTGCAGAAATGGGTTTTATTAAATTTGGCTCAAGGGTTGATTTGTTTTTACCCATAGATGCTAAAATAAACGTTACTTTAAACCAGGTAGTTAAAGGTGGAAAAACCGTAATTGCCGAGATTAAATAATAATTCAGCATTGAATAAAATAGATATACGCGAACTTACGCTTGAGGAACTGAAAGACATTTTTGTAAAAAAAGGTCAACCTGCTTTCAGAGGTAAGCAAGTGTATGAGTGGCTTTGGAAAAAATCAGCCACCAGCTTCGATGAAATGAGTAATTTATCAGTTGAATTACGCCATTTGTTAAATGAAGAGTTTTGCATTAATCATATAAAGGTTCAGGATAAGCAGGTAAGTGAAGACAGAACCATTAAAAGCAGTTTCAGGTTGCACGATGGTTTTTTGGTGGAAGGCGTTTTAATTCCTGCCGATGATAGAATGACTGCCTGCGTAAGTAGTCAGGTAGGCTGTAGCTTAACCTGTAAGTTTTGTGCTA
Organism: uncultured Bifidobacterium sp.; assembly: GCA_964442045.1. Classification (GTDB taxonomy): domain Bacteria; phylum Bacteroidota; class Bacteroidia; order UKL13-3; family UKL13-3; genus JAAFJM01. The sequence goes on along the minus strand of CAYTWI010000002.1, from coordinate 67,667 downwards.
CAGGTACCATGAAACGTGAGCGCAATTTAACCCCTGCCGAAATTTATGACCAAGTAGTTCATATAAAAAACTGGGCTCAGCACCATTACGGAAAACCACTTACTAATATTGTATTTATGGGTATGGGTGAGCCGTTGTTAAATTACAGTAATGTAATGGCAGCCATTAAAAAAATAACCTTACCCGAAGGTTTAGGTATGAGTAACGAGCGCATTACAGTTAGTACTGCAGGTATTGCCAAAATGATTGAAAAACTGGGTGACGATAATGTGAAATTCAGGTTAGCCCTTTCATTACACGCGGCCAGCGATGAAAAACGCAATATGATAATGCCTATTAATGAAAGCAACAGTTTAGAAGCAGTTGGGAAGGCATTACAACACTTTTATAATAAAACCAAAAGCCGTATTACTTTTGAATACATAGCTTTTAAAGACTTTAATGAAAGTATAGAAGATGCCAAAATGCTGCTCAAGTTTTGCAAAAAAGTACCTGCTAAAGTTAATATTATTGAATACAACCCAACCGGTGACGGCCAATTTGTAAAGGCAGATAGCAGCAAAATAGATGCATTTTGTGCCTACTTAGAAAAAAACGGTGTAAAAGCTACTGTACGCAGAAGCAGGGGCAAAGACATTGATGCAGCATGTGGTCAGTTAGCCAATAAAAAGCATGATGAGGCTTTGATGGAAGGCTAGTATTTCAATTTAAAATTATTTTATCCTTTTACAAACTTTTCGATTGCCATAAAAATAGGCTGGCAATACTTCTGTAAGGTTTCCATTGTTCAGCTATATCATGGCAATCGGCTTTTAACTGTTTCCCTGTTGAAGTCAGCTTATACATTTTTATAATGCTGTTTCTTACAATTAAATCATCGTACGGAAAAACATCCAGGCGTTTCAAACCAAATATCAAAATCATTTCAACGGTCCATTTACCAACTCCTTTTATTGAAGAAAGTTGCTCAATAATTTCTTCATTGCTTAACTTTCCAATATGTTCAGGGCTTAGGTTGTTTGTTAAGGAGTATGTTGCAACGGCTTTTATATAACTTATTTTCTGGTAAGATAATCCAACTGCCCGTAACTGCTCCTCTTTTAGCTTGATAACTTGTTTTGCATGGGGGTATTTGTCTTTGAATAAATCAATGAAACGTCCGTAAATAGTATCCGCAGCTTTGGTAGATAACTGTTGGGAAACAATACTCCTGATTAAACTGATGTACAAGTCACTTAGTTTGTTAATGGTATCGTATCTTTTCTGAACCTGAGGTAAACAAGGAGCGACAAAAGGTTTAAATACGATATCTTTTTCTAAGAGTTGAAGTGCCTTTTTCGGTATCATTGAGCAAATAAAGCAATTATTTATAATTTAAAACAAATGAAGCTTTCAACCCTTTTTACTAAATAGAAACATGTAAATAATGAGTAGAGATGAAATTATTTTAGGTTGGAGAACACCTGTTCAAATAGATGATACAAAAATAAGTTTGGACGAAGAGGCTTTTCAAAACAATACTTTACGACCCATTTTAAAATTTCAAAATGAGCTAATATTAGCGATAGTAATGATTGAAATAGGAGATAGGAGCGTTCCTGGTTTACAGCAGGAAAAATTAGACTTTATAAAAGGAGTTTTACAGAATAATACTATTAAACAAAGATTACTTGGCGTGATTATAGCCTTATTTTCGATGGATGAATTTAGCTTTTATAAGCTACACGACACATCTATTAATAAAAGAATCAGCCAGCTTTTGGTTAAAAGACTGGCTGATCAATTATAATTTATAAATAGTATTTAGTTAACTACCCAGGTTTCTTTTCCTGCAATAAGTTTATCTAAATCGCCCATACCGTTAGCTAAAGCAGCTTCCATTTGGTTGTTAAATAACTCATCAAATGTTGATTTTTTACTGTTGATATAGAATACCCCAAAAGGTCTTGGTTTATGGTCTTCATGTGTCGGGTCATCGTAAAAGCGAGATAATATAGTTGCTTTTACTAAATCTGTTTCGTCATGTATCCATAAGTCGTTAGCAGAAACATCAGCTAAATTTACAATAACAGGTTTAAAACCATCAAGCATAATACCTTTATCATCGTTAGCACCAAAAATTAATGGTTTGCCATTTTCCATCATTAATGTTTGTTCCTTTTTGCTGGCTTTTTCTGTATATATTTCAAAGGCACCATCGTTAAATACATTACAGTTCTGGTATATTTCAATCATAGAAGTACCTTTATGTTCGTATCCTTTTTTAATAACAGCTTGCTGGTGTTTTGGGTCCCTGTCCATGGTGCGGGCAACAAATGTCGCGTCTGCTCCAAGTGCTAGAGCAATAGGATTAAAAGGGTAGTCAACACTACCCATTGGCGTAGATTTTGTTACTTTTCCCTGTTCGCTGGTAGGTGAGTATTGGCCTTTGGTTAAACCATAAATCTGGTTGTTAAACAACAAAACATTTACATCAGGATTTCTGCGTAACATATGTATAAAATGATTTCCACCAATACTCATGGAGTCTCCATCACCTGTAATAATCCAAACAGATAAATCAGGGCGGGTAGCTTTTAATCCGGTAGCTATTGCGGTGGCGCGTCCATGTATACTATGCATACCAAAAGTATCCATATAATAAGGAAAGCGGCTTGAGCAACCAATACCTGAAATAAATACAAACTCTTCTTTTGGCCTGCCTAAATCGGGTAAAACAGTTTGTACCTGTTTTAATATACTATAATCTCCACAACCGGGGCACCAACGTACTTCCTGGTCCGAAGCAAAATCTTTCGATGTTAATTTTTCTACTACTTCAGTCATAATTCTTAAGCTAAAATTTCTTTAATTTTATTCACTACTTCAGTACTCATAAAAGGTAATCCCTGAATTTTGTTGTATGGAATTGCATCAACAAAGTATTTATCACGGATTATTTTTACCAGTTGTCCATTGTTTAATTCCGGAACAACCACAGTTTTAAATCCTTTTATAATATCGCCTAAATTACTAGGGAATGGGCTTAAGTAACGAATATGTGCATGCGATACGTTATAACCTTCGCCACGTAAAATGGTAGTGGCCGTTTTTAGCGCACCATAAGTTCCTCCCCAGCCAAGTATTAATAAATCACCTGTTTCAGGGCCATTGTCAACTTTTTGAAGTGGAATATAGTTAGCCACTTTGTTTACTTTTTCCTGACGTAAATGAACCATGTCTTCATGGTTATTAGGGTCGTAGCTGATATTACCGGTAATGTTTTGTTTTTCTAAGCCACCAATACGGTGTTCCAAACCTTTTGTTCCAGGTAATGCCCATGGACGACTCAATTTTTCATCGCGCTCGTAAGGCATAAATTTACCATCTTCTTTATTTCTGGCAGGAGCAAAACTTACTTTTATATCAGGTAAATTACTTGATTGAGGAAAACGCCAAGGTTCAGCACCATTGGCAATGTACCCGTCACTCAGGAAAAATACAGGAATCATGTGGTCTAATGCTATACGGCAGGCTTCAAAGGCCATATCAAAACAATCAGAAGGAGATTGGGCTGCTAAAATAACAACCGGGCATTCTCCGTTTCTTCCATAATATGACTGTAATAAATCAGATTGTTCTGTTTTAGTTGGTAAGCCTGTACTTGGTCCGGCTCTTTGTACATTTACAATAACCAAAGGCATTTCAAGCATGGTAGCTAAACCAATAGCTTCTGTTTTTAGTGCTATACCCGGTCCTGATGAACCAGTAATTGCTAAGCTTCCACCAAAAGAAGCACCTATTGCTGAGCAAATAGCTGCAATTTCGTCTTCAGCCTGGAAAGTTTTTATATTGTAGTTTTTGTATTTTGATAATTCGTGTAATACATCAGAAGCCGGGGTAATAGGGTAGGTTCCGTAAAAAAGAGGTAATTTACTTTTAACGGAAGCAGCTATTAAACCCAATGCTGTAGCCTGATTTCCCATTATACCGCGGTAAACACCTGCGTCCATTTTTGCAGGAGCAACTGTATAACGGTTGGCGAAAGTTTCAGTGGTTTCACCGTAGTTCCAACCTGCCTGCATTACTTTTATATTGGCATTCATAACGGCTTCGTTCTTTTTAAACTTGGCTTTTATAAAGTCAATAGTGCCTTCGGTTGGTCTGTGGTACATCCAGTAAATTAAACCTAATACAAACATGTTTTTGCAACGGTCAATTTCTTTGGTACTTAAACCACTGTCGCCCAATGCAGCACGAGTAATTTTGGTAACATCAATGGTTTTAAGGTCGTATTCCGATAAAGACCCGTCTTCTAATGGGTTTTTATCCTCCGGAACATTAGCCAAACGCATGTTTTTTGAATCAAAACCATCAGTGTTGGCAATAATAACACCACCTTTTTTCAGGTTTTTTAGGTTGGCTTTTAATGCAGCCACGTTCATTACCACTAAAACATCACACATATCGCCAGGCGTATGGATGCGGGTAGAACCAAAATGTATCTGAAAGCCCGAAACACCTGCTAAGGTTCCTAATGGGGCGCGTATTTCTGCGGGGAAATCAGGAAAAGTTGATAAATCGTTACCGTGCAATGCGGTTGCATTGGTAAATTGAGTGCCGGTAAGCTGCATCCCATCACCACTATCGCCTGCAAAGCGAATTACCACCGACTCTAACTCTTTTTCTATAGCTGAACTCATGTATTTTAATTTAAAAAACTCTACGAAAATAAATTAAACTAATAACATTATTGTAAAAGACTTTAATCATTAAACTAACACTTGTTAGCAACTAAGGTTTTAAAATGATTTTAGAATATAATTTTACATTTAAATTTATTTATAATTGCACAACTTATTTATTCAATAAATGGAACCCCCGCTTAATACGCATTTTATACTATTATCATATCTTAATGCTAATTTACAATCGTCCGATTGGCCTTCAATTATAGGAACATCCATTGCTATTTGTATTTTTATATTGCTATCGGCTTTATTTTCAGGTTCTGAAAATGCATTGTTCTCTTTAAGTAAACCTCAGGTTGAAGAATTAACAGATAATGAAACGGCAACAGCCAAAGCCATCAAATACTTAATTAACCACCCTAAAAAGCTTTTAGCTACTATTTTAATTGGAAATACTTTTATCAATGTAGCTATGGTTATGGTGTCAACAGTTTTATTGACAACCATTTTTGATTTTGAAAACAACCCGATTTTCGGTTTTTTGATTGAGGTTGTTTTTGTTACATTTATGATTGTATTGTTTGGAGAGGTTATTCCCAAAATATATGCTGTTCAAAATAACAGTAAGGTATCGGCTTGGGTGGCTGTTTTCATGTTTTACATGTATAAAATTTTCAGGCCTTTGGTGTATTTATTGGAAAACTCAACATCTATTATTGATAAGCGTGTAACCAAAAGAGGCCATATATTAAGCGTAGATGAATTAAGCCACGCTATTGATATAACTACTGAAGACGATGCGCCTAAACAGGAAAAGTCAATATTAAAAGGAATTGTTAATTTTGGTAATATAAATGTAACTGAAATCATGTGCCAAAGGCCGGATATGGCAGCTATTGAGACTGAAATTAATTTTACCGATTTGCTTCAGTTTATTGATGAGCAAGGCTATTCTCGTTTACCCGTTTATGATGACAGTTTGGATAATATAAAAGGTATTTTATCAATAAAAGATATTTTACCCCATATACATAAAGGTGCCGACTTTAAATGGCAGGAACTAATCCGCCCTCCGTTTTATGTGCCTGAATCAAAAATGATTGACGATTTGCTGAAAGATTTCCAGAATAAACGCACACACATGGCTATAGTGGTAGATGAATTTGGCGGAACGAGCGGTTTGGTGACAATGGAAGATATTTTAGAAGAGGTATTTGGCGAAATAAATGACGAATTTGATGAAGACGAAATTTATTACAGCAAGCTGGATGAAAATACTTTTGTGTTTGAAGCCAAAATGCAGTTAAATGATGCTTGCAAATACATGGATATTGACCCGGATATATTTGATGAGGTAAGAAATGAAGCTGATACTTTAGCCGGTTTAATATTGGAACTAAATGGTAATATGCCTAAACAAAATCAGGAAATAAAATACCACCCGGTTCTTTTTAAAATTGAAGCTGTTGACAAGCGCAGGATAAAAAGAGTAAAAGTAACTATTGACAGATAAAGAATGAATAAAGTAAAAGGAAGCTATTTAGTAATAATTTTTGTTTTACTCATTGTGGCATGTGGGGGCGATGAGGCTTTAATTCCCAAGCCAAAGGGTTACCAGCGCATAGAGTTACCTGCAAAAAAATACTATAGGGTTACCAATCCGTGTAATTATTCTATGGAAATACCTGTTTACTCAGAAATGGTTTTAGATAAATATCCCAATGCTGAACCATGCTGGTACAACATACAATATAAACCATTTAATGTTACCTTACATTTAAGTTACAGGCCTATACAAAGCCGCGATTCCCTATTTAAACTCATTAACGATAGTCGTGTAATGGTCTATAAGCATGTAATAAAGGCTGATGAAATAATAGAAAACTACATTAGCAAGCCTAATAAATATGGTATATTCTATGAATTAGACGGTAGCACTGCTACCAATGCTCAGTTTTATGTAACCGATAGTACTACCCATTTTTTAAGAGGTTCTTTATATTTTAATTCAACTACCAATCAGGATTCAATTATGCCTGTACTTAATTTTTTAAAGAAAGATATGCTCAGAATGATTGAAACATTGGAGTGGAAAAAGTAAAGTATAATATTTTCAATTTAAATACTAAATAATATGTCAGATATACACTCATCAAAAGCACCGGAACCTGTAGGTTTATATCCTCACGCAAAACGAGTAGGTAATTTATTATTTCTTTCAGGTGTAGGGCCAAGAGAAAAAGGAACAAAAAAAATACCAGGGGTTGAGTTGGATGAAAATGGAAATATATTGAGTTACGATATAGCCACACAATGCCGCTCTGTTTTTCAAAATATAAAATACATATTGGAGGATTCAGGAAGTAGTTGGGATAAAATGGTAGATGTAACAGTGTTCTTGACCAACATGAAAGATGACTTTAAAGTGTATAACCAATTATGGGCAGAATACTTTAAAGATACTCAACCTTGCAGAACAACTATAGAAATAAACTGCCTGCCAACTCCTATTGCTATTGAATTGAAAGTTATTGCGACTATTGATTAGCAGCAGTTGTTTATTGAATTAACTTTTTATTATACCTGTTTACGTATACAGGTCAATTTATATAATCCACATTTTTATGCAGTCAATATTAATAAGAAATGCCACTTTAGTTAACGAAGGAAAAATATATGGTGCTGATGTTTTAATTAGAAATGGTTTTATTGAAAAAATAGATACCAATGCAATAGCCATGAAGGCTGATATTGAAATTGATGCAACAGGTAAATATTTATTGCCGGGTGTTATTGATGACCAGGTTCATTTCAGGGAGCCGGGTTTAACGCATAAAGGTGAAATATATACAGAAGCCAAAGCCGCAGTTGCCGGTGGGGTTACTACGTATATGGAAATGCCTAACACCATTCCAAGTGCCGTAACCAATGAGTTATTGGAGCAAAAATACAGCCGTGCATCACAATGCTCATTGGCTAATTACTCATTTTATTTAGGTACTACCAATAATAATTTGGAAGAATTATTAGCAGTAGATGAAGCCAATGTTTGTGGTGTAAAAATATTTATGGGTAGCAGTACAGGTGATATGTTAGTGGATGACAACAACGCACTGGAAGCTATTTTTAAAAATGTGAAAGCATTAATTGCTACCCATTGTGAGTATGATCCTTTAATTAAACAAAACAATGCTGCGTTTAAAGAAAAGTATGGCGATAACCTTTCTGCCATTTACCATCATTTAATAAGAAGCAGGGAAGCATGTTACCAATCATCGAGCTTTGCAGTTGATTTGGCTAAAAAATACAATACACGTTTACATATTTTACATATCAGTACTAAAGAGGAGTTAGATTTATTTACTAACAAAATTCCCTTAGCTGAAAAACGTATTACTTCAGAAGCTTGTATACACCACTTGTTGTTCAGTGATGCTGATTATGTAACAAAAGGTAATTTTATAAAATGGAATCCATCTGTTAAAACAGCCGAAGACAGGGAAGCTATTTGGAAAGCCGTAAATGATGGACGCATAGATGTTATAGCTACTGATCATGCGCCACATACTATGGAAGAAAAAGAACAAGCTTATATCAATGCACCAAGTGGGGGACCATTAGTGCAGCACACTTTACAGGCAATGCTTGAATTTTATAGGCAGGACAAAATAAGCTTAGAAAAAGTAGTAGAAAAAATGAGTCATAATCCGGCCATATTATTTGATATAGACAGAAGAGGTTTTATTAGAGAAGGCTTTTGGGCTGACTTGGTTTTGGTAGATTTGAATAAGCCTTATACCGTGACCAAAAACAATATTTTGTATAAATGTAAATGGAGTCCGTTTGAAGATTATACTTTTAAAGCAAGTGTTGATTCAACCATTGTAAGCGGCCATTTAACTTACCATAACGGAATATTTAATGAAAGTAAAATGGGCGAACGTTTAAAATTTATCAGGTAATTTATATAATAAAAAAAAGAAAGGGCATTAGCCCTTTTTTATTTCATTGATAACATCCCAAACCAAATCAGTTTCGTAACCTTTGCTTATTAAGTAGCTGGCTGTTTTATTGGCTTTAATTAATGGATTGCTATCCTTAATACTATTGAATTTATCTTGACCTAATTCGTTTAAGGTGTCATAATAAACTTCATTATCTATTTCCTTTAAGCCTTGCTGAATGCAGTAGTCCGAAACCTTTTTTTGTTTCAGCTCTATACGTATTTTATTCTTTCCCCATTTTTTTATCCTGAACTTACCACCTGCAAAAGCTTTTGCAAAACGCTCCTCATTCAAATAGTTCTGTTGTATAAGCTCATATATTATAAACTCAGCTTCATCACCGTAAACACCTAACTCGCTTAACTTTTCACGTACTTCTTCGTGGCAACGTTCCTGGTAAGCACAGTAAGCAGCCAGTTTAAGTAAGGCTTGTTGAGGAGTTAACTTTTGTTTTTTTATGTCCATTTTATAAAAAAAGGTTTTTCAATCAAAATCTATTAATAGTTTTGAGGCATGCACAAAAATAGCAAATCTTTAAGTCTTTTATTTATTGCCAATGGTATAAGCGGATTTGCACAAGGTGTAAGTATGTTAGCTATTCCCTGGTATTTTGCCAGCAACAATAACTCTCAAGTATTTAATTATGCGTATGCTGCCTTAACTTTCTTTGTTATGTTCTTTGGTTTATATGCAGGTACCTTAGTTGATAAATTCAGTCGTAAAAATAATTTCTTAGTTACTTCATTGGTATGTGGTATATTAATTTTTATGATAGCTGCGGTTGGTTATTGGCAAGGAGAATTATCAAGTATTTGGGTTATTGCCGTGTTTGCTATAACCATGCTCAACTATAATATACATTACCCTACATTGTACGCCTTTGGGCAGGAAATATCAAGCCCACACCAATACAATAAAGTAAATTCAAATATTGAAATAGTAGGCCAATCAACCTCTATACTTTCCGGTGGTTTTGCTGCGGTTTTATTAGATGGCTTTGATTTTTCTGTATTTAACAAAACATTTCATATACATGCATGGCATATTTACGATGTATTTATGATGGATGCCATAACCTACTTTATGGCTGCTATACTTATTTACTTTATACCTTATGTACCCGTTGAAAAAGTGTCGGATATTAATGAAGGCATTGCGGCTAGGTTAAGAAAAGGCTTTACTTATTTAAACCAACATAGAGCCATTTTTATATTTGGTGTATGCAGCTATTTGGTATTTGCTATGCTATTGGTTGAAATACATGCCGTATTGCCTACTTATATAAAACAACATTTACAGAAGAAAGGGTATGTGTTTGCTTTGGCAGATACTATTTATGCCGTTGGTGCATTGAGTGCCGGTTTGTTTGTAAGCAAAGTATTTCAAAAAACATCGTTGGTTAAAGCCATTATATTGCTAACATTGGGTGTAGTGGGTATATTCTTTTGGGCTTTTGCTACTAAAAGCGTTCTGGTAATATATACAATCAGTTTAATACTAGGCTTTTGCAATGCAGGCATACGTGTATTGCGCTTAACCTATTTATTTACAGTTATTCCCAATCAAATTATGGGTAGGGTAGGAAGCATTTTTAACTTAATCAATGTATTGATACGAAGCCTTTTCATATTTGCTTTCTCACAAGCTTTTTTCACTATATCAAACAATATTATTTATACTTATGCAATTATGGCTTTGTTCCTTTTACTGGCAGCCATAATGCTTATGCGCACGCGCAAAGCACTGGAAAAGTAAAAAAAATAAAATTTAGTAAATTTTTAGTTCGTTGTTTTTAATAAATTATTACATTTGAATTCAAAATTGGTATAACCTTTGCTAAATCTAACATTATAATTAAAACAAAAAATAATAAACACATGAAAAAGTTAATCATTACCGCGTTTGTTGCAGTTGCTAGTTTTGTAGCAGCCAATGCACAAACAACAACAACTCCCACTCCCGCAGCAACTACGCAGGATAATCCAAATCAAGCAGACATTCAATTTGTTGAAGAAACACATGATTTTGGCGTTATTCCACAAGGAGTTCCTGCTACTTATACCTATGTATTTAAAAATACAGGTAAAGAACCATTAATTATTACTAATGCTGCTGCTGGTTGCGGTTGTACTACTCCTGATTGGACAAAAGAGCCAATTAAACCAGGTCAAAAAGGTTATGTAAAAGCTACTTACAATGCAGCATCTGCTGGTAGTTTCAACAAAACTGTAACTGTTATGAGTAATGCTAAAAAATCTCAGGTAGTTCTTTACCTAAAAGGTGAAGTAAAACCGGTAGAAGAGCCTAAAAAATAATCAAAACTCTCTAGCAATAAAAAAGCCTGACTATTTGAATAGTCAGGCTTTTTTATTGCTGATAAACTAAAAGGTTTATTTAGGTTCTTCTGTTTTAACAGCATCAGTTTTTTCTGCTTTTTTTGCACAGCACTGTTTTTTAGAACTGCATTTTTTGTCTTTTTTGTCAGCACACTCTTTTGTTTCTGCTTTTTTATCAGCGCTTTTCTTGTCTTTTTTGTCTTCTGTTTTTGCTGGCTTGTCATCAACAACTACCAACTCTTCTGAAGGAGCTGCAACTTGTAATGATTGGCTTGGAGCAACTGTAGTTTGTGCTTTGCTTGCAAAGCCAAATGCTGCAAAAGCAGCAACGATTAATATTTTTTTCATGATGTTTTTAGTTGTTTATAATTCAAATATACTTAATACTTGAAAACTTGCAACTTAAGTTTTGGGCAAAACATAAATTTTACTTTACTCATTGGTGGTGATAAGGCTCACCTTTAATAATGGTAAATACCCTATACAATTGTTCAATAAATATGAGCCTGATTAGTTGGTGCGAAAAGGTGAAAGCTGAGATAGATAATTGGTGATTGGCACGTTTATAAATGCTTTCATCAAAACCAAAAGCACCACCAATAATAAAAATTACATGACTATATTGTGTACTCAGTTTTTCCATTTGTTTGGCAAATTGAACAGAATTATATGTTTTGCCATTCTCATCCAATAGTATAATGAAATCAGTTGGTTTGATTTGTTTCAGTATAATTTCAGCTTCTGCTTTTTTTGTAGCATCGGCATCTTTGCTTTTAAGTTTGGTTGGTAATTCAAATGTTTTGCACTCAAATTTACAATAATGAGTAAGTCGTTTGTTGAATTCCGCAAAACCTTCCTCCACAAACTTAAAATGGGTTTTACCCATTTGTATAAGCGTTATTTTTATCATGGCTTATTGGTAAGCTGGTATTAGTTTTTTGGTTTCCTGGTATTGTTCTTCAAACTTTAAACCTTTTTTACCGCCCAGTTCGCGCCAAATATTTAACATTTCCTCTTTTCTGTTTGCGGGTGCAGGGTGTGTACTCAACATTTCAGCTACCTCTGTTTCATCTTTCTCTTTTTGAATTTTATCAAAAAATGCATTCGCCTCACTGGCATCGTATACGGTTTTATACAAATATTTAACGGAATACTCATCAGCCTGCGCCTCATTGCCTCGGCTAAATTTAAGGCCAATTAAATTCTGAGCAATGTTTACCAAACTGCTGCCATCGCCAAAAACCAAGCTTATTAAAGCAGATAAGCCGAGTTGTTTTGCCATATTATCAACAGCATGGCGTTTGTCAGCATGCGCAATTTCATGACCTATTACCCCTGCCAGCTGCGCTTCATTGTCCAGGTATTTTATTAAGCCTGTATAAACATATATTTTACCTCCCGGCAAGCAAAAGGCATTAAGTACAGAGTCATTTATTATTTTCAGGTCCCAGTTAAAATCATCAGCATGGGTAACCTCCCCTGATTTTAGAATTCTTTCTTTTATTAAATTAATATGGTCGTATAACTTCTGATTTTCATTTTCCGGTAAAATTTGATTCTCATACATATGCATATATTGATTGTTTGCTTGTTCTCCAAGTTCTTTATCAATACTAATGCTTATGTAATCTTTCCAGCCGTCACCACAAGAGCTTAATGCAACTGTTAAGCAAAAAAATGCGACTAGTTTAAAGCAAGTATTTTTCATATTTAATTTTTGCCAAATTTAACAACAAATAACAATTTTAAACAAAGGGCTTTTTGCATTGCCATATATGGCTATATTCGCCACACTTTTTAAAAAATGAAGAACAACTATTTAGGAATACTTATATTATTACTGGTAAGTCAGTTAGCTTTTGCTCAGCAAGGAAAAATAAGAGGTTTAATTGTAGATAAGGAAAATGGAGAACCCATTATTTACGCTGCTATTAAAATTATGGAACTTCCTAATACCGTGGTTCAAACAGATGCAAATGGTTTATACAATATTACCAAGTTGAATAATGGTACCTATACAGTAAGGTTTTCATTAACTGGTTACGAAACACAGTCGAAAACAGTTGAAATAAAAAATGCAGACCCTGTTCAGTTAAACTTTAACGTTATCAAGAAAAACAATACCTTATCAGAAATAACCATTAGTGGCGAAAAAGAAAAAGCCAGAGAAAATGTAAATATTTCCACCAATATTATTACCCAAAAAGATTTGGCAAGGTTACCTACCTTTGGTGGTGAGCCTGATTTGGTGCAGTATTTACAAGTGTTACCGGGTGTTAATTTCAGCGGTGACCAGGGTGGGCAATTATATATAAGGGGAGGTCCTCCGGTTATGAATAAAGTAATGTTGGATGGAATGATTATTTACAACCCGTTTCACTCCATTGGTTTGTTTAGTGTGTTTGATGCCGATTTAATTAAAACAGCCGATGTAAGTGCAGGTGGTTTTAATGCACAATATGGCGGACGTATTTCAGGTATTATTGATGTTACCACTCGTGAGGGGAACAGAAAAAAATTCTCTGGTAAATTGAGTGTTAATCCAATAACAGCTAAACTTAACATTGAAGGTCCTATCAGCAAATTCAGTGAAGGCAATGGTTCTGCATCTTATGTATTATCATGCAAAACATCGTATTTAGATAAAACAGCTCCTTTGTTCTACAAAAATGCTGATCCCGATAATGGCTTACCTTATTCATTTACCGATTTGTATGGAAAGTATTCTTATATTGGTTCCAATGGAAGCAGGCTTAATTTTTTCGGTTTCAGGTTTGATGATAATTCAAGCTTTAATAACCTGAAATACAATTGGAATAATATAGGTTTTGGTGGTAATATGCTTATTATACCGGAAGAAAGTAGTACATTAATCAATGCTGCTGTTGGCTATTCAAATTACCAAATGAACTTAACAGAAGCTAACGGACGCCCACGTACCAGTGGAATCAATAGTTTTAATGCATCGTTTGGTTTTACTAATTTTATTGGTAAAGACGATATAAAATACGGATTTGAAATAGTTGGTTTCAATACCGCTTACAGTTATAAAAACTCAACCGGAGGTTCGGTTGATCAAACCAATTACAATACAGAAGCTGCCGGTTATTTAAAGTATAAAAAAGTATTTGGCAGTCGTTTGGTAGTTGAGCCGGGTTTAAGAATGGTTTATTATGCTTCATTATCAGAAAGCAGTATTGAGCCTCGCTTAGGTGTAAAATACAATGTAACCAGTAATTTCAGGCTTAAAACAGCTGGAGGACTTTACTCGCAAAACTTAATGAGTGCGGTAAGCGACCAGGATGTGGTTAATTTATTCTATGGATTTTTATCGAGTCCTGATGAGATAGCCAGATCTGGTAGTATGCAAAGCATTGATTACAAATTACAAAAAGCCTGGCATGCTGCCTTTGGGTTTGAGTATGATATTTCCAGAAAAATAAGCTTAAATGTAGAAGGTTTCTACAAGAACTTTATGCAGATTATTAGTATTAACCGCAATAAAATTTACGAAAACGACCAGTCAAATATAGATAAGCCGGATATTTTAAAACTGGACTATATAGCTGAAAAAGGGCTGGCTTATGGTGCTGATGCTACTTTAAAATACGAAAATAAGAAACTATACATCTGGATGGTTTACTCACTTACCTATGTAACCCGTAATGATGGTATTATGGAATATACACCCCATTTTGACAGGCGCCATAATTTAAATGTAGTATTAAACTATAATTTTGGTAAACAAAATGCCTGGACATTTAACGGGCGCTGGAACTTTGGTTCGGGTTTCCCTTTTACACAAACACAGGGTTTGTATGAAAAATTAAATTTTGCCGGTGGTATTAATACCAGCCCATTGGCGCAAAATGGTAACTTAGGTGTTTATTATGACCAGATAAATACCGGCAGATTACCTTATTTTCATAGGTTAGATTTGTCGTTATCACGCAAGTTCACATTAAGTAAAACATCAGTTCTAAATGTAACAGCAGCAGCTACCAATGCTTATAACCGCGAAAACATTTTCTATTTTGATGTATTAAACTATAAACGATTAAATCAATTACCATTTATACCTACACTGGGTTTTAGTTTAACTTTCTAAAACAGTTTAAATGAATCAATGAAAAGCTGTCTTCAATTAATTTGAAGACAGCTTTTTTCTTAACAGCCAAGGTTTAAAAATATATTGAAGCCGCTGTTTTAAAGGTTTGTTATTCATTTAACAAACCTTTATTTTTGCGCCTCGTTTCAAAAAAGTAACGATACTACACATAGCGACAATGACCAAATATAAAGAATATAAAAAACTCGATTTTCCGGCTTTTGAACAGGAAATATTGAAGTTTTGGAACGATGAGAAAATTTTTGATAAAAGCGTAGCTAACCGCAAAGACGCAAAATCATTTGTATTTTATGAGGGGCCACCCAGCGCCAATGGTATGCCGGGTATTCACCACGTAATGAGTCGTGCCATTAAAGATATTTTTTGCAGGTATAATACTATTAAAGGTTTTCAGGTAAAACGCAAAGCAGGGTGGGATACCCATGGTTTACCTGTGGAATTACAAGTAGAAAAGACAATGGGAATAACCAAAGAAGATATTGGTAAAAAAATTTCTATTGAAGATTATAATGAAGCTTGCCGTAAAGATGTAATGAAATATACTGATGTGTGGAATGAGTTAACTACACGCATTGGTTACTGGGTTGATTTGAACAATCCTTATATAACTTACGAAAACAGTTATATAGAAAGTTTATGGTGGTGCTTAAAGCAATTACATAATAAAGGTTATTTGTATAAAGGTTATACCATTCAGCCTTATTCACCTGCAGCAGGAACTGGCTTAAGCTCACACGAGTTAAACCAACCGGGCACGTATAAGGATGTAAAAGACATGACGGCCGTAGCTATGTTTAAAGTAGTTGACAGTAGCCCTTTGTCAGTTGATGGAGTGGTTCATTTCCTCGCCTGGACAACTACTCCCTGGACATTACCTTCAAATACAGCTTTGGCAGTGGGTGCTAAAATAGACTATGTTTTGGTAAAAACTATTAACCATTACAGCCACGAAGTAGTTCATGTAATTTTAGCTAAAAACTTATTAGGCAAATATTTTAAACCGGAACAAGCCGATTTGAAATTTGAAGAATATAAAGCCGGTGATAAATTGGTTCCTTTTCAGGTTTTAGCTGAATACAAAGGCAAAGATTTAGCGGGTATAAAATACGAGCAGTTAATGCCTTTTGAGAGTATTACAGTAGATAACGGAAATGCTTTTGAAGTAATTCTGGGCGATTTTGTAACTACCGAAGATGGAACGGGTATAGTACATATTGCGCCTAGTTTTGGGGCAGACGATTTCAGGGTAGCCAAACAAAACGGAATAGGGTCATTAACTTTAGTTGATAAACGAGGTAAGTTTTTACCGGAGATAAAAGACGATTTTTTTCTTTATGGAGAAGAGTTTGTAAAAGAAGCTTATTTAAACGATGCGGAGAAAGAAGCAGCGTTAACTGTACAAAAGGAAAAGCTGAAAAGCTTTATGAAGGATACCAGCAAGCTACATTATTTAAGTGTGGATGAACGTATCACTTTAAAGCTACAAAACGAAAACAAGTTATTTAAAAAAGAAAAATACGACCATACTTATCCGCATTGCTGGAGAACAGATAAACCTATTTTATATTATCCCTTAGAAAGCTGGTTTATAAAAACCACAGCCGTAAAAGATAAATTGGTAGCCAGTAATGCAAAAATAAACTGGAAACCTGCTTCAACAGGAACAGGTCGTTTTGGTAATTGGTTAGAAAATCTGGTTGATTGGAATTTGTCGCGTTCGCGTTATTGGGGGACTCCGCTTCCGATTTGGCGAACTGAAGATGGCTTGGAAGAAAAATGTATAGGTTCGAAAACGGAGTTAACTATTGAGTTTGAAAAAGCGGTAAAAGCAGGATTTAATAAAGATTCTAATTTCAGTGTTCAAAACAATACATTGGATATTGATTTACATAAACCATTTGTAGACGATATTATTTTAGTTTCAGATTCGGGTAAACCAATGAAACGTGAAGCTGATTTAATAGATGTTTGGTTTGATAGTGGTGCTATGCCTTATGCCCAATGGAATTATATGGGTAAAGATTCGACTGACGAAGCAAAAGCACAATTTGAATCAGCTTACCCGGCTGATTATATTGCTGAGGGTGTTGATCAGACACGTGGATGGTTTTTTACTTTACATGCTTTGGCTGTATTGTTAAACGAAAGTTCAGACGAAGTAAAAGCTTTTAATGAAAAAACAGGAAACCCGGCTATTGCCTTTAAAAATGTAATTGCCAACGGTTTGGTTTTGGATAAAAACGGTCAAAAAATGAGTAAACGTTTGGGTAATGTGGTTGATCCATTCACTACTATTGCTAAATATGGTGCCGATGCTACGCGTTGGTATATGATTAGCAATAACGACCCATGGGATAACTTGAAGTTTGACTTAGAAGGAATAGGCGAAATACAACGTAAGTTTTTTGGTACTTTATATAATACCTACTCATTCTTTGCTATTTATGCCAATATTGATGGTTTCCTTTATGATGATACCAAAACGGTTGCCGTAGCCAACAGAACCGAATTGGATAGGTGGATTATCAGTAAACTGAACAGCTTAATTAAACTGGTAAGCGAAAAAATGGATGATTATGACCCAACTCCGGCAGTGAGAGCTATTGAAGAGTTTGTGAGTGATCATTTATCAAATTGGTATATTCGTTTGAGTCGCAGACGTTTCTGGAAAGGAGAAATGAATGATGAGAAAAAAGCTGCTTATGAAACCTTATTCGAATGCTTAGAAACAGTGAGCCAATTAATGAGCAGTGTTGCTCCATTTTTTGCTGACTGGTTATACCGTAATCTAACAGAAAGTTTAAAATTAGCAGGTCATAATGTTAAGGAATCAGTTCATTTAACAGATTTAAAAATAGCTAATAATGAGCTTATTGATGTGATTTTGGAAGAACAAATGAGTTATGCACAACGCATATCTTCATTAGTACTTTCTATCCGTAAAAAGGAAAATATCAAGGTTCGTCAACCTTTACAACGCATTTTAATCCCGGTAATTGACCAAAGAATAAAAGACGAAATTACCCACGTTAAAAACCTGATATTAGCGGAAGTAAACGTAAAAGAACTGGAATATATTGATGCGATAGATAAATCAATAAAACCTAATTTTAAAACTTTGGGTAAAAAAGTGGGAGCTAAAATGAAAGATGTTGCAGCTGCAATAACTAATTTTACGCAAACAGAAATTGAAACTATAGAGCAAAAAGGGGTTATAAGCCTTACTATTGACCAGGAAATAATTGACATTTTACTCACAGATGTAGAAATTTTATCGAAAGAAATAACTGGTTATAAGGTTGCTAACGAAGGTAAAATAACCGTAGCGCTGGATATCGAAATTAGTGAAGCCTTGAAAAATGAGGGAGTGGCAAGGGAGCTTATCAGCAAATTACAAAATCTACGCAAAGAATCAGGCTTGGAGGTAATGGATAAAATTAATGTTCAGGTAACTAAGAATGTTTATACCGATGTAGCTATATTAAACTACAACACCTATATTTGCACCGAAATTTTAGCAGATACATTACAAATTGTTGAGAATATGGAAGACGGTGTAATTGTTGAGGTTGACGAAATTCAAATTAAAGTAAAAATAAATAAAGCTTAATATTACAATGGCCAAGAAAATTGTGAAGAAAGCTGCTCCTAAAAAAGCAGTTAAAAAGGCAGTGAAAAAACAAGTAGCTAAAAAAGCTGCAGTTAAGAAAGTAGTTCCTGCAAAGAAAGCAAAGCCAGTAAAAACTGCTAAAAAAGTAGTTAAAGTGGTAAAAAAAGCCATCAAAAAGGCTGCTAAAAAAGTTGTAAAAACTGTTAAAAAGGTAGCAACTAAAAAAGCGGCTCCTAAAAAAGTAGTAAAAGCCGTAAAGAAAGTAGCAGTTAAAAAGGTTGCTCCTAAAAAAGCGGTTAAGAAAGTTGCCCCTAAAAAGGTAGCTAAAGCAGTAAAAAAAGCAGCCCCTAAAAAAGTAGTTAAGAAAGTAATTGCTAAAAAAGCAGTTAATAAAGTAGTAGTTGCTAAAAAAGCTACTAAAGTTGCCAAAGCCAAAGTTATTGCTAAACCAGTTAAAAAAGTAGCTAAGGTAATTAAAAAAGCAGTAGCAAAAGTGGCTAAAAAAGTAACTGTTAAGCCAATTGCCAAAAAAGCAGCTCCTAAAAAAGTGGTAGTTGCTAAAAAGGCGGTTAAAGTTACCAAATCAAAAGTGGTAGCCAAGCCAGCTAAAAAAGCAGTAGTGGTAACTAAACCGGTTATTGCTAAAAAACCTGTAGTAACAACTAAAAAGGTAGAGAAAAAATCTGTATTGGTTAACAAACCAATAAGCACAGAAATAGCTAAGCCTAAAGTGGTAAAAACACCAAAAGTGTCTAAACCTAAAACAGACAGGGCTAACGATATTGTTGAGGCACCTCCTTACCAGGCACCTGCTCGTTTTGAGTACAAAGATTTAGAAATGGCTACTGAAGCAAAACGTTATAGCGATGCAGATTTAGCTGAGTTTAAAGAAATCATTGTAAAAAAAATGAACTCGGCTAAAGAAGAGTTGACAAACCTATTAGAGCAAATGCAAAATCCTAACGCCAATGGCGGTAACGATACTGATAGCAGTTACCAAACTTTGGAAGATGGTCAATCAAGCAGCGAAAAAGAGCATTTAAGCCAATTAGCTGCCCGCCAGCGTAAGTTTATTGAAAACTTAGAAAACGCTTTGATACGTATTGAAAACAAAACATATGGTATTTGTAAAGTAACAGGTAAGTTAATTGCTAAAGAGCGTTTACGTGCCGTGCCTCATACTACTTTAAGTATGGAAGCTAAATTACAGCAGTATAAATAGTTAATAATTTTTGAATATAAATAGAGACGTAAATATAAATTGCGTCTCTATTTTTTTTATAAAGCAGCATGAAAAATAAGCACCTTGTGTATCCTATTGTTATTGGTTTATTATTGCTATTGATTGACCAATGGAGTAAGTTTTACATAAAAACACATTTTAATTTAGGGGAAGAGATAAATGTTTTAGGCAATTGGTTTAAGCTACATTTTTTAGAAAATTATGGAATGGCTTTTGGAATTGAGTTTGGCGGAAGTTGGGGTAAAATAGTACTCACTTTTTTCAGGATTATATTTTGTGGCGTTATTATCTATTATATAAGCTCCTTGATAAAAGCCAAAGCCCATCTTGGTTATACCATTAGCTGGACAATGATATTAGTGGGAGCCTTAGGTAATATTATAGACAGTGTTTTCTACGGGGTGTTGTTCTCTGAAAGTGATTCATGGACAGTGGCGCAGTTTTTACCACCAGAACATGGTTATGCTGCCTGGTTTCATGGTTCGGTAGTTGATATGCTTTATTTTCCATTGTTTAAAGGTACTTTTCCTAGTTGGTTTCCCGGTTGGGGAGGACAAAGCTTTGAATTTTTCAGACCGGTATTTAATGTAGCTGATGCTACTATCAGTGTGGGTTTTGTATTGATTTTATTGTTTCAAAAACCATTTACCGAAGGACAAAAATTAAGGGAAGCCATGGCTAAAGCTAACGAAGGAGAGCTTTCCCTTTAAAAGAAGAATATTTATAACAAAAGTAAAATTTATAATAAGCAATGAGTTTTGAATTTATATTGGTAAACGAGCAGTATGCACAACATATTGCATTAATTCAGTTAAATCGCCCAAAAGAATTAAATGCTTTGAACTTACAGTTAATGCTTGAGTTAAAGCAGGCTTTAAGCAATCTGGATGATAATGATGATGTACGTTGTATTGTTATTGCCGGTAATGAGCAGGCATTTGCAGCAGGAGCCGATATTAAGCAAATGGAAAGCCGCACACCCATTGATTTATTGAAAATAGACCAGTTTGAAACCTGGGATCAGATACGTAAAACCAAAAAGCCTATTATAGCAGCCGTAAGCGGATTTGCTTTAGGTGGCGGTTGCGAATTGGCCATGACTTGCGATATGATAGTGGCCAGTGAAACAGCTAAATTTGGGCAACCTGAAATAAAAATTGGCATTATGCCGGGTGCAGGTGGTACACAGCGTTTAACCAAAGCTGTTGGCAAAGCATTGGCTATGGAAATGGTGTTAACGGGTAAATTTATCAGCGCAGAGGAAGCATTGAGTGCAGGTTTAATCAATAGGGTGGTACCAACAGAATTGTATTTAGAGGAAGCCGTAAAACTGGCGAAAGAAGTCACTTTACAAAGCCCCATTGCTATCAGGCTGGCTAAAGAAAGTGTATTGAAAGCTTTTGATAGCGGATTACAGGAAGGTTTATATTTTGAGCGTAAAAACTTTTATATGTGTTTTGCGGCTGAAGACCAGAAAGAAGGAATGAAAGCTTTTGTTGAAAAGCGTAAGCCGGTTTTTACCGGTAAATAAACAGATAAGGATTTTAATAAGATTACTTAAGAGCCCTGTTTAATAGAAACAGGGCTTTTTTATTGAACTAGTTTAATGCTTAGGTTGTAAAAGCTTATGTACTTTTGAAACGCTAAATAAAGTGTTATGCAAAATATAATTAAACAAATAATTCCGGCAGATTGGGTGGAGATGGGCGGACATCCGTTACGTCAGCCTTTGCCTAATAAATCAATAGAAAATATAGGCCCTTTGTTATTAATTCACCATCACCAGTCAACTATTCCTGCGGGTTCAAGACAAGGTAACGTTGGTGTTGGGCCGCATCCGCATACAGGTTTTGCACCTGTTACTTTTATTTTTGATGGAGATGTAAACCACAGGGACTCGAGAGGTAATAACTCTATAGTAGAAGCAGGTGGAGTGCAGTGGATGAATGCAGGTAAAGGAATTATACACAGCGAACGCCCTTCGTTGGAATTAGCTGCTACCGGAGGTACACAGGAAATTATTCAAATATGGATTAACTCACCTGCTAAATTTAAGCAGGAGCAACCGAAATATTATGCTTTGCACAAAGACATTATTCCTACTATTAAACAGGAAAATTTATTGATAAAAGTGGTAGCAGGGGATTATAATGGAGTACAGGGCTTTAATGAAATGCAAAGCCCGATGACTATGTTGGAAGTGCATGGCACAGGTAAAGCTTCACATATTTTTAAAATGCATAAAGGTTGGGAACACGCTATTTATAACCTTGACAATAGCATACTAGTGAACGGGCAGCCCATATTTGGTTCGCACCTTGTTGTATTTGATAAAGATGCAACTGAAGTTAATATTGAGTTTAATGAACCGACCCGTTTGTTGTTTTTTGATATGGAAGCCATTGATGAGCCAATAGCTACTTATGGCCCGTTTGTAATGAACAATCAAACAGAAATTATGCAGGCCATACGCGATTATCAAATGGGTAAAATGGGTGTATTGATTGAAGAGTTTTAGATACGAGCAACTAAAGCTCGTATCTAAATTATAATACTTTAAAATGGAGCTTCAGAGTCGAAAGAAGTGCTTGAATTTAAATCGTCTTCTACATCACTGTCCCAGTTAATGCTTGAGCTGATGGTAATGGTACCATTGTTATTACCACCCGGGTTATAATCAGGTGTAGAGAAATTATCGAAATCTGTTTTATCAGCAAATTTAGTGTATTTACCTATAAAGCGTAAGCGTACGTTATCCAACTCTCCATTCCTGTGTTTGGCTATCATTATTTCTGCTTCGTCTTTACAAGGTGTTCCGTCATCCCATTCGGTTAATTTGTAATAATCCGGACGGTAAATAAACATTACCATATCGGCATCCTGCTCAATTGATCCTGATTCACGTAAATCGGATAGGATAGGGCGACCGGTACTTGTTCCAGGTGTTGAGCCTGCTCCGCGTTTTTCACTCTGACGGCTTAACTGAGCCAGGGCTAAAACAGGTACATCTAACTCTTTGGCTAAAGCTTTTAAACTTCGCGATATATAACTTACCTCTTGCTCACGATTACCGTTTTTGTTGTTGGCATCATCGCCACGCATTAGCTGAAGGTAATCGACAATAATCATTTGAATATTGTTTTGTTGTTTGAGTCGCCTGCATTTTGCACGTAACTCAAATACTGAAATAGCAGGAGTATCATCAATAAATATAGGAGCATCACTCAACTTGGCTATTTTTGTGTTTAACTGTTGCCATTCGTGTTCTTCTAATGTACCTTTTTTTAGTTTTTCTGATTCAATCTCAGCTTCCGCACTTATCATACGGGTTACCAATTGCCTTGAGCTCATCTCCAAAGAGAATACCGCTACTGCACGTGGTGTTTCTGTGTTTGATAAACAGGCGTTACGGGCCACACTTAATACAAAAGCGGTTTTACCCATACCGGGTCTTGCAGCTATAATGACTAAATCCGATTTCTGGAATCCTGATGTCACCCTGTCTAAACGCAAGAAACCTGATGGAATACCGGTTAAACCACCTTCTTTTCCACGTAAGCTATCTATTTCGGCAATAGCATCGTTTACTACACTGCGTATGCCCCTGTAATCCTTTTTTATATTGCCTTGCGATACTTCAAATAATTTTCTTTCGGCTTTATCTAATAACTCAAAAGCATCGGTACTGTCTTCAAAAGCATCAGTAGTTATTTCGCCACTTATTCTTATTAGTTCTCTTTGTAAAAACTTTTGAGCAATAATCCTTGCATGGTATTCAATATTAGCCGATGAAGCTACCCGATTGGTTAAAGAAGTTACATAATAAGCACCACCGGAAATATCAAGCGTGCCTTCTTTTTTCAACTGTTGGGTTACGGTTAGTATATCAACAGCACTACCGTTTTGCCAAAGTGTTAGTATGGCATTGTATATATTCTGGTGTTTTGGATCGTAAAAACTATCAGCTTTTAAAACCTCCGCTACTATATTAATGGCATCTTTTTCCAATAGCAAAGCGCCAAGAACCGCCTCCTCTAAATCTCTTGCCTGCGGAGGTAATTTACCCGACTCAAGAAAGCTGGTGGTGGTTAGTGTGCGTTTTTTCCTATTTATAGTGGTCTCTGCCATGAAAATGTATTGGTTATTTATTAAGTGACAGCATCAAAAATCAATGTTATTTGAAGTAGAATCAAGTGACAAAATATTTGTACACATAATAAAATGAATGTTAGACTAGTGTTAGTATCTACACAAAATTAAGTTATTGTACTGATAATGAAATTTGTTTTATGCACATTGGATGCACCCTTCGTTTATAAATAGCTCACTTGCGTTTGTTGGGAATCGCGACATAATAATTTCTTAACAACAATCGTTAGCAATAAAACTTGTAGCTTGTTTGTTGTGAAACGAACCATTCTTCAATAAAAAATCAATAATGACGTAAAGTTTTTTGTTTATTGATTTCTTAATGTTTATTTGCTTATAATAACTGTTAAACAAAATAAAGGTTTGAAAAAGAATAAAAATAAAATAATAGCAGCTGCATGTGTAGCAGTGGTACTAGCCGTTTATTTTTTGTTTGTAGCCAAAGCCGCTACTAATGATATTGTAACCACAGTTTCTGATGGTGATTTTAATGTTACGGTAACCAATACCGGTGAATTAAGGGCTAAAAATTATACTGAAATTTCGGCTCCAAGTAGTTTGCGCCAAGTAAATATATGGCAAATAAAAATAAGTAATTTGATAGCTGAAGGAACAGTGGTAAAAGAAGGTGAATTTGTAGCAGAGTTAGATAAAACAGAAGTTATGAATAAGCTGAACGATGAACAATTAAATGTTCAGAAAAAGCAATCGGAGTACACGCAAACACAATTGGATACGACCTTAACCATGCGCGATGCACGCGATGAATTGATTAATTTACAATATGCAGTTGAAGAAAGAAAATTAACCAAAGACCAGTCTATTTACGAGCCGCCTGCTGTATTGCGACAAGCTGAAATTGAATATGAAAAAGCGGTTAGAAATCTTGAACAGAAAAAACAAAACTATAAAACCAAAAAGGAGCAAAGTGTAACTAAAATGCAAATTGTAGGTAGTGAGTTAGCTAAGGCTAAAAACAGGTTAAATGAATTAACTACTACTTTGGAACAATTAACAATTACAGCACCAAAAAGCGGAATGGTTATTTATGCAAAGGAATGGGATGGTAAAAAGAGAATAGTGGGTAGTACTGTTAATACGTGGGATCCAACGGTGGCTAATTTACCTGACTTACGTACCATGGAAAGTGTTACTTATATTAATGAAGTAGATATTCAAAAAATAAAATTAAACCAGCAGGTTGAAATTGGACTGGATGCTCAGCCCGGTAAAAAATTAAAAGGAATAGTAAAATCTGTTGCCAGTATTGGTGAGCAAAAACCAAATAGCGAAGCCAAGGTATTTGAAGTGGTGATTGATGTAATAACAGCCGATACTTCTTTAAGACCTGCTATGACAACCTCTAATACTATTTCTACCAATACTTTAAAAAAGGTATTGAGCGTACCTATTGAAAGTGTGCATGCAGAGGGGCCTAAAAGTTTTGTTTACAAAAAGAAAGGCGCCTCTATTGTTAAACAAGCTGTAAAAACAGCTGCCAGCAACGAAACTCACATAGTTATTTTAAATGGTTTAATAGCTAATGAAGAAGTGTACTTATCTACTCCAAAAGATACTACAGGCTTGAAATGGAGCGAGTAAAATTGCTTCACTACATTTTTTCAGGCACATCAATTCCTAACAAAGCAAAGCTTGATTTAATAATATGAGCACTTAATTGAACCAGTTGAATTCTGAAATTACGCTGGTCTGTATTTTCTTCTTTTAACACGGAGCACTCATGGTAAAAATGATTGAAAGCTTTGGCTAAATCGTAAGCATAATTACAAATAATACCCGGGCTCATTTCTTTACCTGCATCTGCAATAGCTTGTGGATATTGGTAAGCTGTAAATAATAAATTACGTTCGGCTTTGTTTAAAGTAGTGTTATTGATATCAAATTTTGAATAATCAATGCTTCCGGCATTGCGTAAAATGGACTTGATACGCGCATGGGTATATTGAATAAAAGGGCCTGTGTTTCCCTGGAAATCTATCGATTCTTTAGGGTTAAACATCATTTTCTTTTTCGGGTCAACTTTTAATAAAAAGTATTTTAAAGCACCCATACCAATGGTTTCATACAGTTTCTCTAATTCACCGGCAGGTATATTATCAGTTTTGCCTAAAGCTTGAGTGGTTTCTGTGGCGGTAGCAATCATTTCGTCAATTAAATCGTCTGCATCTACTACTGTACCTTCGCGGCTTTTCATTTTACCATCGGGTAACTCAACCATACCGTAGCTAAGGTGATAGATACCATCGGCAAAAGGCTTGTTTAATTTTTTACAGATTAACTGTAAAACTTTAAAATGGTAATCCTGCTCGTTACCTACTACATAAACTGAGTTTTCGCAATGAAAATCCTGGTATTTAAGTTCGGCTGTGCCAATATCCTGGGTTATGTAAACCGAAGTACCATCACCACGCAGCAATAGTTTTTGGTCTAATCCATCAGCAGTTAAATCTATCCAAACAGAACCATCATCTTTTTTGAAAAACACACCGGCTTGTAAGCCTTCCTGTACAATGTCTTTTCCTAAAATATAGGTATTTGATTCGTAGTAGTATTTATCAAACTGAACGCCCAGTTTTTTGTATGTAACATCAAAACCTTCGTAAACCCATCCATTCATCATTTTCCAGGTGTCAATGGTTTCTTTGTCGTTGGCTTCCCATTTTTGTAATAATTGCTGGGCTGCTATAATAGATGGAGCTTGTTTTTCTGCCTCCTCGCTGCTTAGTCCTGTTGCTTTTAGCTCTTCGATTTCTTTTTTATATTGTTTGTCGAAGGCTACATAATATTTGCCAACCAAATGGTCGCCTTTTATCCCGCTTGATTGTGGGGTTTCTCCATTTCCCTCGCGCATCCAGGCTAACATACTTTTACAAATATGAATCCCGCGGTCATTTACCAAATTACAGGTATTCACCTGGTGTCCGTTTGCTTTTAGTATTTGCGAAACGGAATAACCTAACAGGTTGTTTCTGATATGGCCTAAATGTAGCGGTTTGTTGGTATTGGGCGATGAATACTCTACTAAAACTTTTTTACCGGTTGGGTTTTGTTGTAAGCCAAACGCAGTATTGGTGTAAGTTTGTTCAATAAACTCAAACCAAAAGTCTTTATTCAGGCTTAGGTTTAAAAATCCTTTTATGACATTGAATGACTCCAATTGAGCTAAATGCTCTTTTAAATAATTACCAATTTCATTGGCAGTTTGTTCTGGTCCCTTTTGGGTTTGTTTTAAAATGGAAAAAACAACAAAAGTAAAATCGCCCTCAAATTCCGCCTTGGTATTTTCAATTACCAATTGGTTTTCATCTGTTTCTATTTTATACAGGTGTAAAAGGGCCGCAGCTATATGTTTTTTTAATACTTGTTGAATCATAAAAGTGCGCGAATATAATGCTTGGAGGCTTTATTCCATAACCTTAAAATAGTTCTGTTTTTTGGTGCAAAAAGGTTTTATGAAATGTGAAAAATAAATATACTTTTGCACGCTTTAAAAAACAATTAAACATGTCGGATATTTTCTCTCAATTGCAACAACACGATCATGAGCAAATAGTATTTTGCCAAGATGAGTACACTGGATTAAAAGCAATTATTGCTATTCATAATACAGTTTTAGGGCCAGGTTTAGGTGGAACGCGCGTTTGGAATTATACAAGCGAAGCTGATGCTGTTAACGATGTTTTGCGATTAAGCAGGGGAATGACTTATAAAGCTTCTATTTCAGGATTAAACTTAGGGGGAGCTAAAGCAGTAATTATTGGTGATGCAAAAACGTTAAAAACAGAAGCGCTAATGCGTAAGTTTGGACGTTTTGTAGAAAATTTAAATGGTAAATATATAACTGCTGAAGATGTAAATACTACTACCCGTGATATGGAATACGTAAACATGGAAACTGACCATGTGGTAGGTTTACCTGAAAGCATGGGTGGAGGAGGAGATCCAAGTCCTGTAACTGCTTACGGAGTAT
Organism: uncultured Bifidobacterium sp.; assembly: GCA_964442045.1. GTDB lineage: Bacteria > Bacteroidota > Bacteroidia > UKL13-3 > UKL13-3 > JAAFJM01. The sequence goes on along the minus strand of CAYTWI010000002.1, from coordinate 39,535 downwards.
TTGTAGGTATGAAAGCAGCTATTAAACACACTTTTGGAACGGATGATTTAGCAGGCAAAAAAGTAGCTATACAAGGTTTAGGTAAAGTGGGTGGACATTTAGTTGAGTATTTACATAAAGAAGGTGCTAAATTATTTGTTACTGATATTAACGAAGAAATGCTTAAAAAATATAGCAAAGAATTCGGTGCTACAGTAGTAAAAGGTGATGAAATATATGGTTTAGATGTAGATGTTTTTGCTCCTTGCGCTTTAGGTGCTATTTTAGATTCGGTAAATATTAACAAGTTAAAATGCAAAGTAGTAGCCGGTGCTGCAAATAACCAATTGGCTGATGAAAACATTCATGGGCCAATGTTAATGGAAAAAGGTATTGCTTATGCTCCTGACTTTTTAATTAATGCAGGTGGTTTAATTAATGTATACCAGGAACATATTGGTTACAACCGCGAAACTGCATTCAGCAACACGGAGAAAATTTATGATACCACTTTGGCTATTTTCGAAAAATCAGTAAAAGACAAAGTACATACACAAAAAGCAGCTACTGAATTGGCTGAAAAACGTATTCATGATATGATGCGTGTAGGTTCAACTTACTAAGCAGTATTTAAAAGCAAGTCTTATTTATGTTTTTAATAAGACTTGCTTTAATTATATAATAAAAACAAAATCGTTCTTTAGGTAATTGAAAATGGGTATTGCTAAGCCTTTAGAACTTCTATAATTAATTTAGTCAATACAAAAAATAATAGCCATGCTATTCAGACGTTTTTTACGCATAAAAACATTTCAAGCCTTATACGCTTTCAAACAAGATGAAAGTATAAGCAGAGCTGTGGCTCAAAAAAATCTTGTTAAATCGTTAGATAAAGCATATGATGTTTACATTTATTTGCTTGCCTTTATTGTTGAGTTGAAATTCTTTGTCGGAAAAGAATTGGAAATTCATCAGAACAAATACATTCCTCAACCAGATCAAATTGCTTTCTTGAATTCATTATACACCAACAGTGCTATTAGTGCTTTTGAGAATGATATTATTTTACAGGAAAAAATAAAAGCCTTAAAAATTGACTGGAGTCAAAGTGGTGATTTTTTCAGACAAATATTGACTGAGCTTAAAGCCATTGATACTATTGTAAATGCGGCCAAAGATGAAAACAACCAAAGCATATTTAACGACAAGCAAGTGTTGTTAGAGATAATTGAAAGCTTAATAGCCGATAGCGAAGTATTTAACCATAAACTGGAAGAGCAGTTTTTAAACTGGGAAGATGATGAAGTAATGGTTGTAATGGCTTTTCAAAAAACATTGTCATCAGTTAAACTTCACAAACAAGTAGAAATACTGGCCGGATTTTATAATGATAAGTCAGAAGATACACAGTTTGTATCGGATTTGTTCTATAAAACCCTGGAGTTTGAAGATGAGTTATTGCAACTAATAAGCTCTAAAACACAAAATTGGGATGCTGACCGTATAGCTACTGTTGATATGATTTTAATGAAAATGGCAATGTGCGAAATATTGCATTTTAGTCAGATACCTGTTAAGGTAAGTATTAATGAGTATTTAGAGATAGCCAAATTATACAGCAGCCCTAATAGCCACACCTTTATGAACGGTGTATTGGATAAAATTCAATTGGATTTACGCAAGGACAGTAAAATAAATAAAACGGGCAGAGGCTTAATGGAATAAAATTTTATTCTTTAAACTAATAATTAACGCAAACAAAATTGATAATCATGAAAAAAATAATCATCGCAGCGCTTATTTTATCAGCCATAGCTTGTGGTAATGAAAACACTACTAAACAAGCTGAAACAGACATTGTAAACAACCCCGCAAGTGCAGAAAATCCGAATGCACAAAACAATAACTTAACCGAAATTACATTTGACCAGAATATATACGATTTTGGTACCATTCAAGAAGGAGAGTTGGTTAACTATAAATTTAAATTTAAAAACACAGGTAAAATGCCTTTGTTAATCAGCAATGCTGTTGCCAGCTGTGGTTGTACAGTGCCTAACTGGCCTAAAGAGCCTATTCAGCCCGGCCAGATGAGTGAAATAGATGTAACTTTTAACAGTGATGGTAAACCAAACCATGTAGAAAAAACAGTTACAGTTACTGCCAATACCAGCCCTGCTAATACCATGTTATTAATTAAAGGCGAGGTAACTCCTAAAAACCAATAAACATTAAATAAAAAAAACACATACACAAAAACATGAATACTATTTTATTACAGGCAGCGCCCGCGCAAGGTGGAGGATTAACACAAATGTTATTCTTTATTCCAATGATTGCTATTTTTTACTTTTTTATGATTCGTCCGCAAATGAAAAAACAAAAAGAGCAAAAAAAGCTAATCGAATCAATTGGTAAAGGCGATAAAATTGTAACCTTAGGCGGTATACAAGCTAAAATTATTGAAGTAGCAGAAACCAGCTTTTTAATTGAAAGCGAAGGTACCAAGTTACGTATTAACAAAAGCGCTGTGAGCATGGAAGCTACTGTTGCTTTAACAGCTCCTAAAAAAGAAGAGGCTAAAAAATAATTATCCTATTGGGTAAAGAGCCAGGCTGAAAAGTCTGGCTTTTTTGTTTTATTTGAATATGCAAAAAATTGGAATTACGGGCAGTATAGGCAGTGGCAAAACTATTGTGGCTACTATTTTTAAAGAGTTGGGCGTGCCTGTATATAATGCCGATGAAAGAGCCAAGTACTTAATGGTGTCAAACAAAGCTATTATAAGCCGTGTAAGCGAATTGTTCGGGTCCGACAGTTATAGTAGTCAGGGTGAATTAAACAGGGCACATATAGCAAAACTGGCTTTTAACGATAAAACCCTTTTAAGCCAGTTAAACCAAACTGTACATCCGTTAGTGTTTGCCGATTTTGATGATTGGGTATTGGAACAAATCACCCAAAATCACCCATATATTTTAAAAGAAGCTGCTTTGATGTTTGAAACGGATAGTTATAAAGGTCTGGAAAAATTTATTGTGGTAACAGCGCCCATTGAGCTAAGGATAAGCCGTACAATTAAACGCGACAATATAACAAAAGAGCAGGTTGAAGCCCGTATGAATAACCAATGGAGCCAAGAAGAAAAGCTAAAGAAAGCTCATTTTGAAATTAAAAACGATGAAGCACATTCCTTAATTCAACAAGTGGTGGAGTTGCATCAGCGACTTGTTCAGGCCTGATAGTGGCTTTATTTTTAGTCAATCAATCACATTTTACCTGTCTAAATGATGCATCATAAAATTGCCTTTTTATTATTACTTAGCCTGTCTTTGGGTTATGAGCCCAACGCCCAGACTACTCAAAACAAAAATATAACACAGGTAGTCTCAGTTAATTTATTACCTGTTTTGTTTACCTCTTTCAATGTATTTTATGAGAGAGCCGTTAGCGAAAAATGGACTATTGGCTTAGGTGTTAATTATTTTGAAAATAAGCCCATATTCAACAGTAAAAACTCAACTTGGGCGGGTGTTACCATTGATGTAAATAAATATATTAGCCAAACTAATAAAGGTTTTTACTTAGCGCCTTATTTAAAATATAGAAATATAAGTTATTTAAACAATGTATATTATAAAATAGACCCCAATAATGGAAGCAATTCCATTTATTTAGGCCAAGCAGATGAGTACCATAACCAAATAGGTGTAGGTGCTAAGATAGGTTACCAAAAAATAAGCAAATGGGGTATAGGTTTTAATCTATTTGCGGGTGCAGGTTTTTATCCCATACATTTTAAAAGAGGTGCTTTGGAAAGCCGTTTTGAAAATGTATCTGAATTTGATTTACGTTTGGGTCTTTCTTTGGCTTACGGATTTTAATAAAGTATTTACTCAACAGTCTTAAACCGTTTCGTAAATAATTAAACCCGTTCTTATTTTTGGTTCAATCCAGGTTGATTTAGGTGGCATAATCAAGTTTTCATCAGCTATTTGTTTTACTTCTTCAATACTGGTTGGGTACAAAGTAATAGCCAGGTCAAAATCGCCACTATCTACCGAGTTTTGAAGCGTTAATAAGCCGCGGCTTCCATCTAAAAAACTCAAACGTTTATCTGTTTTGCTGTCGTGAATATTAAATAAACGTTTCAATATAAATTCTTCCACAATACTTACATCCAATTGTGCTAAAGTACCTGTCAGTTCTTTTTCGTAGGCAGGTTTTAACGTAAGCACATAGGCATCATTATTAAAGTATATACCAAACTCACGTTTTACCAAAGGCTGTACCGGTACATGCCCGCTGGGTATAATGTTAAAGTATTGGCTTACTTTATTTAAAAAATCTTCGCCATTTACTATTAACTCATCCTTCACCAAACGGTGGTATTCAAAAATATGCAGCTTGTTAAAAGGAATTAAACAAACAGGAAAAAAGTTAAACAACTCCTTTCCTGTATAATTGCCCGCTTGCTGGCGCATGGTTTCGCAATAAGCGGCTGAACCTGCACTGCGGTGATGTCCGTCTGCAATATATAATTTGTCAATGTCTGCAAAAGCAGCTTCAATGGCAGCTACATCATCCGCATGGTGAATAGGCCATAAATTGTGTTTTATCTGATCCTGGCTTATAAAGTTATAATCCGGAGCGTGGTGCGTAATTACCTTATTAATTATTTCTTCAATAGTATTGTTATCAGGGTAAGTAAGCAATACCGGATTACCCAAACCACTGAAAAAAGCAATATGTTCAGCCAGTTCATTTTGCTTTTCGGTTAAGGTATTTTCATGCTTTAAAATTACATTGTTATTATAATCGTCAACCGAGGCAGCGGCAATTAAAGTAGTGTAAGCAACACTTCCTTTAATCAGACGATAAACATAATAATTGGCTTGGTTATCTTTAACCAAAACCTGCTCAGCCTTAAATTTATTTAAATAATCCAAACCCAGAGGAAAGTGCTTTTCAGGGTTTTTCTTTTCCCCTTTAAAATGCAAATACGGCTTTACCACATGCAAGTAGCTATATGGGTTGCGCATAATTTCGTGGGTTGATAATTCACGTAAACTACTGTCGTAACTTGGGGCCGATACTTGGGCTGCCTTGTCTCTGGCAGGGCGCAATGCTGCAAAGGGTTTTATTATTGCCATGGGCGCAAAATAATATTTTCAGTGATATTTTTAGGTGTTAGTTATTGGTTGATGGTTGTCAGTTACTTGTAATTTTGGCGAATAATAAACAGCAATTATACGGATGTTAAATATAGTTAATGTATGGTAAGTCATTCATTAGCTCAAAATAATATGCTTTGTGAATGATATATCATACATAAATTGTAATTTTTGATAGCTATTATTTTTATTTCATAAATAAAGTATCATATTTGTATGACATATCATGCATTATAGCTAAATATGATACTTTATGACTGATAAATCATACACAAACTGGAATGCCATGAGTGACCGAGGTATTGCAGAGGTAATCGGAGCTTATATAAAACAACATAGAATAGAACAACACAAAACACAAGACGAGCTGGCGCGAGCAGCCGGTATTAGCCGTTCTACACTCAGCTTATTGGAACGCGGTGGTGTTGTGGCTTTAAATACTTTTATACAGGTATTACGGGCATTGGATTTATTATCTGTTATGGATTTATTCAAAATAGATAAAACGCCCAGCCCCTTAGAATTAGCCAAACTGGAGCAAGACAAAAGGCAAAGGGTAAGAGGTACTAAAAAGGATACTGATAACAAAAGCGACTGGTAATTATGAATACTGCATTTGTAAAAATATGGGGAGAATTGGTTGGTGCTGTAGCCTGGAACGAAGCTACAGGTATTGCCGGGTTTGAGTATGATACACGGTTTAAAAGGTTGGGCTGGGATTTATCACCCTTAAAAATGCCTATTACCGATACCCGTAAAGAAATAAGGTTTCCTGAATTACGAAAAGGAAAAAATGCTGACCACGATACTTTTAAAGGGCTTCCTGGTTTACTCGCTGATGTTTTGCCTGACAGATATGGAAGCCAGTTAATTAATATGTGGCTGGCACAGCAAGGCCGTCCGCAAGACAGCATGAATCCGGTAGAGATGCTTTGTTTTATTGGAACAAGGGGAATGGGAGCGCTGGAATTTGAACCTACTACATTCAAAGAAAACAAGCGGACCTTTGGTATTGAAATAGAAAGCCTGGTAGACATTGCGCAAAAAATGCTTTGGAAAAAAGAAGCTTTTGTAACCAACCTGCAAAAGGAGGAAGAAAATGCGGTGATGGAAATATTAAAAATTGGCACATCGGCAGGTGGGGCAAGGCCTAAAGCCGTTATTGCATACAATGAAAAAACGGGCGAAGTAAAATCTGGACAAACCAATTCACCTCAGGGATTTGAGCATTGGTTAATAAAATTGGATGGTGTGAGCGATGTGCAGTTGGGTAATAGTAAAGGTTATGGCAGGGTAGAGATGGCTTATTACAATATGGCCAAGGCATGTGGTATAGACATGATGCCCTCTAAAATGTTGGAGGAAAATGGCCGGGCACATTTTATGACCAAACGTTTCGACAGGGAAGGTGGCGATATAAAACACCACATACAAACTTTTTGCGGCCTAAAGCATTTTGACTACAATGAAGTAACAAGCTTTAGTTATGAGCAATTGTTTCAAACCATGCGCGAACTGAAGTTGCCTTACCCTGATGCAGAACAACTATTCAGGCGGATGGTATTTAATGTAGTTGCCCGAAACTGTGATGACCATACCAAAAATTTTTCGTTCAGGTTGAAAAAAGGAGGTAAATGGGAACTGGCTCCCGCTTACGATATTTGCCATGCCTATAAACCGGACCACCAATGGGTGAGCCAGCATGCACTGAGTATTAATGGCAAGAGAAAAGATATAACGAAGGAAGATTTACTGATTATTGGTAAATCCACAAACAATAAAAAAGCTTTGGCAACCATTAAAGAAATAAGTGAAATAGTGAGCGAATGGAAAAGTTTTGCCGATGCAGTCAATGTTTCGCCAGAACTGAGAGATGAAATAGGTAGTACGCTTGTGTTGTTTTGATTTTTTATTAGCTGTTTAAAAAATCATCTTTCTCCTTTTAAACATCAGAAAAAAAACGCACTTTCGTGCCCCAAAATCATGGAACAAAAAATATTAATAATCGATTTTGGGAGTCAGTACACACAGTTAATTGCTCGTAGGTTGCGCGAGTTAAATGTGTATTCCGAAATACATCCTTGCACCCATTTACCAGTTATTGACGAGGCTACCAAAGCCATTATATTGAGCGGAAGCCCTTATTCAGTAAACGATGGCTTATTGCCTAACGTGGATATGAGTGCCTGGCGCGGTAAATTACCTATATTGGGTTTATGCTACGGTGCACAGTTAATGGCTCAGCAAAATGGCGGTTTTGTAGTTCCATCAAAAATAAGAGAATATGGCCGTGCTAATTTAAGTTACTTGTCGGATGATGTATTATTTACCGGCATTGAAAAAAACACACAAGTATGGATGAGCCATGGCGATACCATACAAAGTGTTCCTGATAATTTTAAAATAATAGCCAGCACAGATGCGGTGAAAGTAGCGGCTTTTAAAATAGAAGGAGAGCCTACTTACGCATTCCAGTTCCATCCGGAAGTTACACACAGTACCGATGGTTTAATGATGTTGGAGAATTTTGTAAAACATGTAGCCAAACTAAATCAGGACTGGACACCAAGCCATTTTATTACCAATATTACAGCAGAAATGAAAGCAAAAATTGGTGATGATAAAGTAATATTGGGTTTAAGTGGTGGTGTGGATAGTAGTGTAGCGGCTGTATTGCTTAAAAATACCATAGGCAATCATTTAACAGGTATATTTATAAACAACGGACTTTTACGCAAAGGCGAATACGAACAAGTATTGGAAGCTTACAAAGGCATGGGCTTAAACGTAATTGGTGTTGATGCTGGTGAAAGATTTTTAAGTGAACTGAAAGGCATATCAGACCCGGAGCAAAAACGCAAAACCATTGGCCGTGTTTTTATTGAAGTATTTGATGACGAAGCTAAGAAGATTGAAGGTGTAAGATGGTTAGCACAAGGTACTATTTACCCCGATGTAATAGAAAGTGTAAGCGTTAAAGGCCCTTCGGCTACTATTAAGTCGCACCACAACGTAGGTGGATTACCTGAAAAAATGAACCTGAAAGTAATAGAGCCTTTGCGTACTTTGTTTAAAGACGAAGTAAGGAAAGTAGGCAGGGAATTAGGTATAGCCGATATTATATTGAACCGTCATCCTTTCCCCGGACCTGGTTTGGCTATTAGAATATTGGGCGACATTACTCCTGAAAAAGTAGCTATATTACAAGAGGCTGACCATATATTTATAAGCGAACTGAAAAGCAAAGACCAATACAAAAATGTATGGCAGGCTGGTGTTATATTCCTACCTGTACAATCGGTAGGCGTTATGGGCGATGAGCGCACTTACGAAAATGCCGTTTGCTTAAGAGCCGTTACTTCGGTGGATGGAATGACTGCTGATTTTTGCCATTTGCCACATGAGTTTTTAGCCCATGTATCAAACCGTATTATCAATGAAGTAAAAGGCATTAACCGCGTAGTATATGATATTAGCAGTAAGCCACCGGCTACCATTGAATGGGAGTAGATTTTTTGATTTTTGATGTGTGATTTTTGATTTTCGAACATCAAAAAGCTAAATTAATATATTTATCGACTCATAAACTAATATCACATTGCATCATAAACACCCACTGATACACCAATTAGGATTAACCTTGCAAAAACATTTGCAAGGTTATTTGTTTTATGACGCTTTCAGCGTGAATAAGAATGAGTTGGTTTTAGTGTTTAACCAAATAGACCAATGGTTAAGTATAAAACTGATGATTGAAGCGCGTACCTTTTTTGTTCAGTTTTACGATTACCCGATGGAGCGCAAAGGTTCTACCTATATTTTATTTGAAAGTTTAAAGCAGGCACCGGTAGCAGGTATTCATTTACATGAAAATGAACGCTCATTTCGTATGGTGTTTAAAAACAATCAAAGTCTTGTATTTAAATTATATGGCTCTTTAGCCAATGTATTGCTTTTTGAGGGTGAGCAAATGGCAGACTTATTCAGGCCACAAATTGAAAGTGATAAACAAGCTACTCTTGCTCAATTTACCGCATTAGAAAATGCAGCATATCAGCCAGCCTTGTCACCGCAATTTTATATTGTACAGGACGAAAAAGGGTTTCCTGTTTTACAAAATGAAATAGCCGATAAACCTGTTTTGTTTAGTTCAGAGAGTCTTTTAGAAACGTACAATGAGTTTAGCCGGCAATATTTAGGCAAGTGGTTTTTTACCCAAAAGCGCGATCAGCTAAAACAACAATGCGAAGGGGAGTTAAAGCGTTGGCGGCCTGTTGCGCAAAATGCGACTCAAGCATTACAGTACTTGCAAAGCAATGCACGCAATGAAGAATTGGGTCATATTATCATGGCTAATTTGCATACCATGCGTAAAGGAGAAGAGCATTTAAATACCTTGGATTTTTACACCAATGAGCCTATTCAAATTAAACTGAAGACCCATTTAAATCCGCAAGAGAATGCGCAGTATTATTATAAAAAAGCCCGCAACCAGAAAAACGAAGAGCAATTATTAGCCAATAAAATAAAGCAAGCACAGGAAAAAGTACAAGTCAACGAAGAGAAATTAGCCATTGTATTAGCCGCCCAAACCATGCGCGATTTAAAAGCATTTGAATTGCCGGCCGGTAAACAAAAAAGCAAACTGGAACAACGGGAGCAATACAGGGTATTTACTTATAAAGGCTTTAAAATACTGGTAGGGAAAAGTGCAGCCAATAACGATGAATTGACTTTAAAAATTGCGCATAAAAACGATTTATGGTTACATGCCAAAGGTGTAAGCGGCAGCCATGTAGTTATTAAGCATCAAAACAAAAATAACTTTACTACCGATGTAATTACCTATGCAGCACAGATTGCGGCCTATTACAGCAAATCGAAAGGAAGTGCTATGGTACCTGTTATTTATACACCCAAAAAATTTGTACGCAAACCCAAAGGTGCCGAGCCAGGGCAGGTGTTTGTAGAGAAAGAAGAAATAATATTGGTAGAGCCTAAATTGGGATAATAATATTCTGACGCGTAGAGACGTTGCATGCAACGTCTTTACATACCCACCAAACAAATTGTTTTGTATTCAAGTATAGTATTGCTAAGTTTGCCGCCATGTGGAAAAACAATGTTTTAGAAACCATTGGTAATACGCCTTTGGTAAAGCTAAATAATATAGTAAAAGACCTTCCTTGCACGGTATTAGCCAAAATAGAAACCAGTAATCCGGGAAACAGTATAAAAGATAGAATGGCATTGAAAATGATAGAAGATGCCGAACGCGATGGTCGTTTAAAACCGGGCGGAACTATTATTGAAGGAACCAGTGGAAATACAGGTATGGGTTTAGCCATAGCTGCCGTTATAAAAGGGTATAAATGTATTTTTACTACAACTGATAAACAAAGCAAAGAAAAAGTAGATGCTTTAAAAGCATTTGGTGCAGAAGTGATTGTTTGTCCGACCGATGTAGAACCGGAAGACCCTCGTTCTTATTACTCGGTGTCGAGCAGGTTGATTAATGAAGTTCCTAATTCATGGAAACCTAACCAATACGACAACCTTTCCAACTCACTGGCTCATTACGAACAAACAGGACCTGAAATTTGGGCGCAAACCGAAGGTAAAGTTACCCATTTAGTAGTAGGTGTGGGAACAGGTGGAACCATTTGTGGAACAGGTAAATATTTAAAAGAACAAAACCCGAATATTAAAGTATTAGGTATAGATACCTATGGTTCGGTATTTAAGAAATATAAAGAAACAGGCATTTTTGATAAGAATGAAATTTACCCATACATAACTGAAGGTATTGGGGAAGACTTTTTACCGGCCAATGTAAATTTCGATTTAATTGATCATTTTGAGAAAGTAACCGATAAAGATGCAGCTATGATGACCCGCAGGATTCCGCGCGAAGAAGGAATTTTTGTTGGTAATTCGGCAGGCTCAGCTTTGGCAGGTATATTACAAATGAAGGATATGTTTACCAAAGACGATGTGGTAGTGGTTATTTTTCATGACCACGGAACCCGTTATTTAGGTAAAATGTTTAATGATGATTGGATGCGTGACAGAGGGTTTTTATTAAGCGAGCAAACCAAAGCCATCAATTTAATTGATTCTCATAAACACCAGAAATTAATTACGGCTAAAACAACCGATACCGTAGGTACTGCTGTGCAAACCATGAAGAAATTCTTTATTTCACAATTACCGGTAACCAACGAAGAAGGTGAGTTTGTAGGTTCGTTAAACGATGCAGCGTTATTTAGCATGTTGTTAGAAAACCATGAGCTGAAACAAAAGCTTGTGAGTGAAGTAATGAGTGCACCATTCCCGTTTGTAAACCCGCAAAGCAGCATGGAAGATGTATCGCGTATGATTACCAAAGACAATGCAGCCGTATTGGTTAAAGATTTAATGAATCAGGTGCATATTATTACCAAGCAGGATTTGATAGAAGCCATAAGCTAAAGATTTCTGATTTTTGAATGATGATTTATGATGTATAAGTCAACTACCAAATAAACCCTATTAACCAATCAACATATTAACTATAGAAAATGAAAAAATCGCAAATTAGAATAGATGTAGAAATAGATGCTGAAAACATGCCTACCATGATTAAATGGGATGCAGATGATGCGGATTTTGACGGGCAACAACCAGCCAAAGCCGTATTGCTTTCCTTATTTGATGGCTTGCAGCAAAATGCTATGCGTATTGACCTTTGGACCAATGAAATGCAGGTTGATGAAATGAATTTATTTATGTTTCAAACCCTTGCTACCTTAGGCGATACTTATGAGCGTGCTACCAACAACAAAGAAATAGCAGATGAAATAAGAGAATTTGCACATCATTTTGGTCATAAAACAGATATTTTTGGCCCTGATCACCAACATTAATACAAAATAAAAAGGCACGTTACCGTGCCTTTTTTGTTGAATCATTTATACAAAAAACATACAACATGACTGTTGATTTAAAAGAAATTGCCCTGGCTTGGTTTGCCGCATTCAATACCCACAATATAGAGTCGCTATTAGCCTTGTATAGTGACGAAGCTGAGCATTACAGCCCTAAACTGAAAGTGCGTCAGCCTGAAACCAATGGTTTGATAAAAGGTAAAGAAGCCCTCCGTGCATGGTGGACCGATGCTTTTGAGCGACTTCCTGAATTGTATTACCACGTTATAAAACTAACTGCCGATGATGAGCAGGTTTTTATGGAATACATTCGCCAAACACCCGGTGAAGAAGATTTGAGAGTAGGGGAAGTATTAGTCATTAAAGAGAGTAAAATAATAGCTTCGAGGGTATATCATTCTTAGCAAAAGGCGGGCAATTACATTAAATTATTGTTACCGTTGCGTTTAGGGGCACAGGTATCACATTTAAAATCAATTCTTTTCCCATTAATCAGAGCAGCATCAGTTATTTTTCTGACAAATATTAGTATTATTCTTATTTAGACTAATTAAAAATAAACATATTTGCAGCATGAAAAAAATACTACTAATTATAGCATCAATTAGCTGTTTAATGGTTAATGCTCAAATAATTACTAAAGAAGATTCATTGAATGCAGGGCTGACTCCCGGTAACAATCCTACCGTTATTTCGGGTTACGGACAAGCCAAAGTAGCATACGATTTACGTTTTGGTACAGGCGAAGCCAACATTACCAGAAACGTTATATTTTTTGGTCACAAATTTAACGATGTATTTGGCTTTTTTAGCGAGACAGAGTTGGAAAATGCCAAAGTAGCTAACGGTACATCTGGCGAAATATCGTTAGAGCAGTTTTTCCTTAAAGCAAACCTTAACCGTAATATGTATTTGGTTACGGGTTTATTTATTCCGCGTATTGGTACCATTAATGAAAACCATTTACCCACTACTTTTAATGGTAACGACAGGCCATTTGTAGAGCAATTAATTATACCATCAACGTGGCGCGAAATAGGTATTGGCCTTTACGGACAAACACGCAGCATACCCGGTTTAAATTATTCAATAGCTGTTATAAATGGTTTAAATGCCCAAGGCTTTTCATTTGGTTCGGGCATCAGAGAGGGCAGGTTTGAAGGCAGTCAGGCTAAAGCCGGTAATATAGCGGTAACCGGAGCTTTATTATATTACTTTCACAATTTCAGGTTTCAGATTTCCGGTTATTATGGCGGAGCCAATGGTTTATCAAAACGCGAATCGGATAGTTTGCAATTAGACCACGGGCCTTTTGGTACTCCGGTTTCATTGGTAGAAGGAAATGTTCAGTACCACAACAAAGGGGTAAGTTTAAAAGCACTTAGCACTGTAGTTGATATATATGATGCTGATAAAATAAACAGGGCTTATGCTTCAAACACCCCTTCGCAAATGGTGGGCTCGTATGTTGAAGCCGCTTACAATGTATTGTATTTTTTCAATCCTAAAACAGATAAAAACCTGTCTGTATTTAGTCGTTACGAATACATGAACCTGAACAACAAGTTACCTGAAAATGGGGTAAAGGATAACTTTCAGGAAAAACAATATTGGGTTAGTGGTATTACTTACCAACCGGTAAGGGGTATTGTGTTTAAAGCCGATTATATTTATAGCGAAACAGGTACTTATAACTCACAATTGTATGTGGTAAATCCATATGCCAGCCAGTTGCCTTTTTATAAAAGCAATCATCAACTTAACGTAGGCTTTGGTTATAGTTTTTAAGCAATTATAACTCATGCAAAGACGCAACTTCATTAAACAATCGTGCTTAGCGTGCGGAGGCTTATTACTAGGTGGCAGTATTTTAACCATGTTAGAAGGCTGCCAGAGTTTACCCACTTATAAGGCCACAAAAGGCAAAGAAATAAGTGTACCTGCAAGCCAGTTTGCGCAGTCGAAATTGGTGATAATAAGTGTACCCTGGATGAGTTTTGATATTTTACTGGTTAAAAAAACGGAAGAAACGTATAAAGCTTTATACATGAAATGTTCGCACCAAGACCAGATACTGTCAGCTACGGAAAGTGGTTTATTCTGCGTAGCACATGGCAGTAGCTTTGATTTGGACGGCAACGTAAAAAAAGAACCAGCTATTGAGCCTTTGCAACAATTTAAAACAAGGGTAGAAAACAATCAAATAATAATAACCTTATAAAAAATAACATATGAAATTATTGAATCAATTATTTTTAATCGGTACGGGGGCGCTTGCGCTTGCATTAGGCGCTTGCAGTAAAGACTCGTCAACAACGGAAAACGGATTAACGGAGGCTACCATGAAAAGCTCGGTTATAACCAGTTTAAGTGCTAATGTTATATTGCCTACTTATGCTGAAATGGATAGGGAAGCAGCTTCGTTATATACGAATATTCAACTTTTTATTGCTGACGGAACAGATGCTAATTTAGCCAAATGTAAAACAAGCTGGTATACTATGCGTGCAGCATGGGAACAATCGGAAGGTTTTTTATTTGGACCTGTGGCCACACAAAATGTGGATCCGCGTATTGATACCTGGCCGGTTAACTACCAATCGTTAGACTCTGTTTTAACAAGCAACAGTGATTTCTCTTCATCTTATATTGAAACTTTGGAGGATGCATTGAGAGGTTTTCACCCGATTGAATACTTATTGTTTGGCCAAAATGGCGATAAAAAAGCAAGTGAGTTTACCGGCAAACAAAAAGATTATTTATTGGCATTGGCTGAAAACTTAAAAACGCTGTCAAACAGTATTACTAACGGTTGGGCTACAGGTTTCAGTACTGATTTTAACAACCCTGGTGCAAACAGTGTTTATAAAAACCAACGTGAAGTATATGAACAGGTTGTAACAGCTATGTTTGAAATATGCGAAGAGGTAGCGGATGGTAAAATAGCAGAGCCATTTAACAAACAAGATGCAAGCTTAGAAGAATCGCCATTTGCACAAAACTCACTGGTTGATTTTACTAACAATATTAAGAGTGTTGAAAATATGTACTTAGGTACTTATGGCACAGGTAACGATAAAGGTATGGAAGATTTTGTGCGTTTCTATAACCTATCGCTTGATGTTAAAATAAAACAACGCATTGCAGCTGCTAAAACCGCTTTGGGAAATATTACAGTTCCTTTTGGTAAAGCTATTTCGCAGCAATCAACCCAGGTACAAAATGCCATTGATGCCATTAGTGCATTGCACGAAGTAATAGAAAAAGATTTAATGGATTTAGTGAAATTACACACTAATTAATATTTAACTTAACAAGATAACAATGACCCATAAGAAGTTATTTATTGTAATAGGATTAGTAAGTTTATCAGTAGGATTAACTCAATTTTTTTCGGCTTGTAAAAAAGCAGTTGCGTTAACTGAAGATGAATTGAATGAATGGTATTCGGGTGGCTCGCAAACTGTTTTTAACAGTGGTTCGGGTGCTTATAGCCAGGAGTTTAAAGGACTTCCTGTTCAGAAAAGTAATTTGCACAAAATGGGTGATGCCGGTTTTGAAGCGGTATTTAATAGTGACCCCAACCAATTAAACTATGGTTTGGGGCCTTTATACAATAATGTTTCGTGTGTCTCTTGCCACGTAGGCGATGGACGAGGAAAAGCACCTGAAGCAGGTGAAAATTTAAGTTCTTTATTATTACGTTTAAGTGTGGAAGGAACCAATCCGCATGGCGGCCCCGTGGGCGCACCCATGTTTGGCGGACAATTACAACCAAGAGCTATTTTAGGCGCACAGGCTGAATCCAATGTTGATGTACAATATACTACAGTTAATGGTGCTTACGCTGATGGCGAAACGTATCAGTTACGCAAACCTGTTTATACTTTAACCAATACTTATACCGCTTTACCTGCCAATACTTTGGTTTCAGCCCGCATGGCTTCACCTGTATTTGGCTTAGGGTTACTGGAAGCAATCAGCGCGGCCGATATACAAAATCAGGCAGATGAAATGGACTTAAACAAGGACGGCATTTCGGGTAAAGTTAACTGGGTGTGGGATGTGATGAACCAAACTTACAGCATTGGCAGGTTTGGCTGGAAAGCAGGTATGCCGTCTATTATTCAGCAATCAGCCGGGGCTTATAATGAAGATATGGGTATTACCAACTTTATTTTCCCGGTTGAGAGCAGTATTAATCAGCCTCAACATGCTCTTTCGAAAGGAAAACAGGAGTTAAGCGATAGTATATTATTTGCAGTAGCTTATTATATTAAAACCCTGGCTGTGCCTGGCAGGAGAGATGCAGACAAACCGGAAGTAAAACAGGGTAAAATGCTGTTTAATAAAGTAGGTTGTAATGCATGTCACAAAGCATATTACACTACACAAACCGATGTGGTTTATCCGGAAGTATCAAACCAGCATATATTTCCTTATACTGATTTGTTGTTACACGATATGGGCGATGATTTAAGCGACCACAGGCAAGACAACAAAGCAAACGGTAACGAGTGGAGAACATCTCCATTATGGGGTGTTGGCTTAAGCAAAACTGTTAACGGACATAATAACTTTTTGCATGATGGCAGGGCACGCAGTTTAAGCGAAGCTATTTTATGGCATGGAGGCGAGGCAGAGCAATCAAAATTAGCTTATAAAAACTTAAACAAAGCTGACCGCACTGCATTAATAGCTTTCTTGCAGTCATTGTAATAAATGTATAGGCGTTGCATGCAACGTCTATACCTACCTATCTGTTATCCGCTTTCTGCTATCAGACTTAATAAAGCAGTAATTTTATAATTCAAATAAAAGAGTATTATTGTTTTACCTAAAACATAAAACACTATGAAGAAAATTACCCTTTATGTTGGAGCATTATTAACTACCATTTTTGCTTGCAACAACAACCCCACGAACAATGCTAACGGAGGCGACTCCAAGACTCCCGAACCTCCTTACACGGTGCAGGTGGAGGAATTTGTTAACCCTAAATTACCTGCTTTACACTCTTACACACATGCTATTTATGGCGACAAAATAGTTATGATAGGAGGGCGTACCAACGGACTGCACGGACAGCCTTATGAGTTTTCGCAAAAGCGTACCAACCAGTACATTTATGTAATTGATACTAAAAACTGGGGCGATCCGCTTACCTGGACTGTTGACAGTATGCCTGACAGTAAAATTGAATTTAAAAACAAAGAACAATTCCGGGCCAACAATGCACAATTCTTTACCGAAAATAATGTATTGTATATTGTAGGTGGATTATTGGGTGCTAACAAGGAAACCAAACTTAAAAACCCTAACAATGTAGATGGTGGTTTTGAATTTGTAAAAGGCGCTAAAATGTTAAATGCAAATGCTTCTACACAACAACCAATAACTTTACCTTATTTTACGGCTGTTGATTTGGCTGATTTGGTAAAAGCGGTAACTAAAGGTGAAAAGATGAAACCCAACTCAATCCGTCAGGTTATTGACTCATCATTTATTGTTACAGGCGGTGAATTAAACATTATTGATAAAACGGTTTACCTGGTATTTGGCTGGGACTTTTCGTTTACGGGAGGCGATTTATATACGCATGAAATTCGTAAGTTTACTTATAAAGATGATGGCAAAACGCTTACAGTAAGTAAGGTTGATGTTTGCAAAACCTGCTGGGATGGTGAACAGGATACTTCTTCAACGGGTTATTACCGCAGGCGTGACGGAAGCTTAAGCGCATTGATAGACCCAAGTGATAACTCGCAAATGATGATGTATTATTCAGGTGTATTTAAAAACGGTAATACTAATTTTGATTCACCGGTATGGATTAGTAAAGATGCAGCTAAAGAAGAAGATTTTGTTATGCGTTCAAACGTATATACCTGCCAGGTAATACCGGTACACAGTGAATCTAAAAAAGAGTCGTATGCTACTTTGTTAGGTGGTATGACCAATGCTATATACAATGGCAAGCCAACGGGTCAACCTATATTGTTAGATGCAAAAAATGCTCCTATAACTCCTGTTAATACAAGCAATCCGTTTGACCATGTGGCATTCTCTAATCAAATTACAACGCTTGCTGTTAATGCTAAACACAAATTTGCGCAATACTTATTGCCTGATTCATTCCCTTTAACTAAAGTGCCTTATTTTTTACCTCCGGTTATCAATAAAACGGATACGATAAGAGGTTCTGTTTACCCTGCCGGTTCGCCTGCTTTCAATGGTTCAGAGTCGGAGTTTATATGGACTTTAGATGAAAAACTGATGCATGAAAATGGGGTAATTAAGTATGATGATTTTATTAAAAAGCATGCTGATGGTGCTGTAGTAGGTTATTTACATGGCGGTATATTATCAACTTTACCAAATGTTTTTGGTGGTGGTTCAGGCCATTACTCTATTGCGAGCAACCGTTTGTTCTCTATTAAGCTGGTACCTCTTAAAAAGTAAGCTAATTAGTAAGCTGCTTTAAAACAAAAACCACATGAGCTGTAAAATGCTTATGTGGTTTTTTGTTATATAATTTTTAGTATGTCCGTAAACTAAAACGAAATTCTTTGCTGGTTCGTATAAATGTTGAATCGGTTTTCTCTTAAAAAGCCGATAAGTGTAATACCAAACTCTTTGGCTGTGGCTACGGCTAAACTGCTGGGAGCTCCTACTGCACAAATAACAGGTATGCCTGCCATAGCGGCCTTTTGTATCAGTTCAAAACTGGCTCTGCCACTAAGTAACAAGATTGTTTGTGCAAATAAATTTTCAGTTTTAGTCTGGCCAACTACAGCACCTATTAATTTATCTAATGCGTTGTGACGGCCTACGTCTTCTCGCAGTAGCTTAATTGCGCCATCAGTATCAAACAAGGCACAAGCATGTAAACCACCGGTATATTCAAATACATTTTGCTGTGCTCTTAACTGATCGGGTAATGATAAAACAACGGATTGAGGCACCTTAAAATCAATAGCAGGAGCGGGGTTTTGGCAAACGGTTTTAATGGCATCAATACTGGCTTTGCCACATACACCACAACTGGAGGTGGTATAAAAGTTACGTTGCAGTTTGCTAAAATCGATGGTTACGTTTTCGTGCAGCTCAACACGTACTATGTTTTCATTGTTCTCTTGTGTATTTAACTCGGTACAATACTTTATCTGTGCAATTTGCTGGCTGCTTTCTATAATGCCTTCTGTAAACAAGAAACCCAAAGCCAATTCAAAATCGTGGCCCGGTGTACGCATGGTTACTGAAATATTGCGTTGCCCGCGTTGTGTTTTAGGCCCATAACCAATACGTATTTCCAGCGGTTCTTCCACCGCCAGTAAATCGTTTGTTTGCAAAAATTCATGCTTGTTTATTTTTACAATTTGAGCAGGAGCAACAGCAGGTTTTGTCATAATGAGTTGTGTGTGATTAAATATTTTATTTCATCAAGCTCTAATGGGGTATCAATACTTTTTATCGATTTTAAATCGGCTGGTTTTACTTTTACGGCATCCACTTCATTTAAAAAATGCTGTAAGCTTGTATTACCTTTTTGATAAAACGATGATAGTTTTTGCAAATCATTTGCATGGTAAATAGCTAACAAGGGTTCTCTGAAATGGGTTTCGTCATTGTAAAACGAAACTGATTTCTGCGCGCTTAAAAAGGCGTTTTTCAGCTTTAACATATCAGCCAAAGTAAGCAAAGGATAGTCGCAGGCCAGTACTAAAAATGAACGGGCAGGGTAGTACTCCTGTGCAGTTAAAATGGCAGCTATGGGGCCTTTATTTTCAAAAGTCGCACTGTCGCTTATTGTTTGGTATGGTTGGTTTATCTTTTCTTTTTGGGTGTTATTGCAAGCAATAAAAACAGGCGAACAAAGCAGCTTCATTTTGTCAGCTAAATAATAAACCTGTTCTTTTCCATGGTAGTTTATAAAAGCTTTATCGGCATGCATACGGGTACTTTTGCCTCCACATAATACCAGGCCTGTTAATTCATGCTGCTTGTTTATTTCTTCTGGCGATTCAATAATCTGTGCTTCGTGCAAAGCATATTTCTCCATACTGGCTTCCAGTAAATAATCACGAATAACTAATACTAAAGTACCGTTTACTGCTTTTGAAACATATTGCTTTATAAGTTCCCCTAAAACAGGTTCTAATCCTTTACCTTCATTTAATTCCAGTCGGCCTATTTCATCTATAATGAGGTAATCGCTACCAATACTGTTTATTATTATTTGTTGTGCCTGTTTAAAACCTTTGCTTAAAAACTGAAAGCGGCCAATAGGTGTTATTTCATGAGCAGGCAAAGTTTCTTTGGTTTCAAAATCAAACACCTGCTGTTGTTGTATATCGTATAGCTTACGGGTGTCATCTATATCGGGGGTGAGTATACCGGCCACATTGCTTTGTTGTTTGCACCAGTTAAAAAGCGTGGTTGTTTTACCTGTTTGTATGGCTTTGCTTAGTATGTATATATTAGCCTTCATGGTAGAGGGTTAAAGTAATAAGTATCCATACAAACTCGCGGTATTTAGCTAATCCTTTTTTATGCTCTCCGGCTAATGTATAAGCCAGCAAGGCTGTTTGCCTGATGGCAGGCAGGTCGTTTACAATGGCATTTATCTGTGTTTGCCTGTTGGCTGAAAAGTGTTTAATGATGTATTGTATAAAAGGCGCTACTACAAAATACAATATTGAAACAACCAGTATGGTTCTTAATATAATGAACCATGCTTTGCCTATCTGTTCTCCATTCATTAATAAAACAGTGATGATAAATAACACGGTAAATAATACGCCTACCCATTTTAGTTTTTTATAAGGGCCTTGTTTGGGTTCGGGTATACTTTTGTTATGCATGGCTTGTAACCGGGGTGTAATTAAGGCCCATTTTCCGGCCAGCTTAAACGGTAAACGGCTGCACCAGAAACCAAGCAGTAAACCCCAAATGGCGTATAACAATACGTATACAAATATCAGCCAGAAGCTAAATGAAAGGGTGGTGTTTAAGCCAAAGTCTTTTAATATATTCTGAAACAACAGGTCAATGGCTTTCCAGAAATTCATTCCATAAAACAGGGTTTTGCTTATAATCATTTGCAGGCTTGATTCAATCATGGCAACGGTACCAAACAGCATAGCACTAAGCTTGTTAAAACCTATGCCGCCAAATATAACAGCTCCGAAAAAGCCCTGAAATAATACGGCAAAGTAAGCGGGTGGTGGCGACTGTGGACTAACGGCTGCTTTTACTAATATAACCAATAGGGTAGCCTGTAAAATGGTTCTGAAGTTTTGTTTGCTGAAATAAGCAATCAAACCAATCATAATAACGGCAAAGCCACCTACAAAAAATCCGGTAAAGGGTATTTTAAACAGGTGCATTAAGCCTCCCAGGCTGCATTCGGCAAAAGCCCACAGTGCAGTTAGCTTGTAAATGGTATTGGTTTGTTGCATACCATGCAATGATAAACTTTTTTAAGAATATAGTCCAAGTGTTGGTGTTTGCATTTTAGGGAACGAGCAGGCACGCTCGCACCAGCAATGAAACGTTGGCATAGCATTTGTTAAGAAGCGATAAACAAATATACCTCGCCATGCTCAACCCATACAACGAGAAAAAAATAGTAACACTCCTAACAATACTAGCCTTACCTGCATTGGCATTTGCCGACCAAATGGGAGCCATTAAAACAGGATTACAAATACTTGGATTCCTGCTAATGCTTGGTTTGATTAGTGTCATTGCTGCTATTTATTTTCATAGAAACAAAAAGAAGTGGGCGTTTATATTTTCAATACTTATTGTAGGTTTAATAGGCTTATTTTTTTTACTTATATTTTCAGCCATATAACATCGGTTGGTTTATTGAATCATAACAAAGATGAAAGATCAAACAGCATTAAAAAAGTCGTTACTAAGCGTCTATCAATTTACTGAGCAACAGTTGAAACAATTTACTGATAAACTCATCTATAAAACACTTCAGAAAAAAGAACTATACCTAAAGCCAGACCAAATAGCTACCAACATAGTCTTTATTATAAGTGGTAGCTTACGCCTTTATACCGAAACAACAGAAAGTGAATTAACCATTAAATTTTTTACCGAAAACCAGTGGGTGTCGGACCTGGAAAGCCTGCTAACGCAGCAAGCCACCAAAAACTATATACAAGCCTGTGAAAATACAAGACTTGCCTGCATAAGCTTAAAAAGCATTCACCAATTAATAGATGCAGACCCGGGCTTTAGTATGTTAAATGCTTTAATTGCCCGTTCTGCTATTACCTCTGCCTATATTGCTACCATTAATACCAAAAGCCCCGATGAGCGTTATAAAGAACTTTTGCTGGAGCATCCTGACTGGATTAATAGATTTCCGCAAATTCAAATAGCTTCTCTTTTGGGTATGACTCCTGAAACCTTGAGTAGAGTTAGAGCAAGATTAGCTTAATTTCTTGATTACAATCAATGTAAGTAAGCCGGGTAAACAGCAAATTGCGTGCATTAAAAAAATAATATATGCACGCTGACAAACACCTTGTAAAAAAAACACTAGCTTACTCGTTATTACTTTTTCCAACCATTTTAATAATAGCTTTCACCATGCATATACAGAGCATAAGCTATTTACTTGATTTTAAATTACAGCGTCCTGCTTATAATGCCGACCAGTTGTTTGAAGCGCTTATTCAAACCAAAGGAGGAAACTTTTTGCATGCACATGCTTTAGCTTATTGCTGTGTTCCGTTTATGATATTAACTGTATTGAGTCTGGGTTATATATTATACAGTAAAAAGCCGGTATGGGCTTTTTGGGGTGTGGCCACAGGCATTAGCGGTGCGGTTTGTATGGCTGGTTTTTTTGCTGTATGGATTTCATTTTCGGCTATAGCCCGGGTAGAGCCGCAAAACTATGCCGGAGCCAGGGCTGCACTGGCAGAGTTAACGCGAATGGCAGGTGCTTTAAAGGTAATTACTTTACTGTCTTTCCTTTCTTTTTTGGGTATGGTTATTCTTGGTATAGGCTTGTTTCATACAAAACAATTGCCTGCGTGGTCGCCTGTATGTATAATTGTAAGTTGTATGCTTATTGGTGTTTTTTGGGGCTTACCCAACTGGATGCTTACAGGAGCTGCTTTTATGCTTATTGGTTTAATACCTGTAAGCGCATACTTTAAAACAAATTCATTTATATAAACAATATATGCTTACATCTATCTGTCCGAAATTACCTATGCGTAACAGGGACACCACCAGAAACTTTTACCAGAACCAATTGGGTTTTACTTATATAGGAAGTGATGACTTTCCTTTTTACCTCCTCATGCAAAAGGATGCTATTCAAATCCATTTTTTTTTGTACGAAGGGCTTAATCCTGCGGAGAATTACGGACAAGTGTATATAAGAACGGATGATATTGACGGGCTTTATGAAAGTTTTATTACTAATAAAGTGGCTATCCATCCAAACGGACATTTGCAAACAAAACCCTGGGGGCAGCGGGAGTTTGCCTTACTTGACCCTGACAATAATTTATTAACTTTTGGACAACAGGTGTTATAAGTTACATGTTGCAAAACGGGTATTTATACCTGTATAAAACAGTTATTTATACGCTGTTTTATGATGAGTTACGCTGCTACTTTTGTTTTACCTGCACACAGGGTGTGGTAATACTTTATTATATTGTGCGGTAACTATATTTCGTTTATATTTATTTTATGAAAACAACTATTTTTTCTTTGTTTTTTTGTGCAGCCCTGCTGCTATTTATAATGGCATTTAAGCCACACCAGGTTAAGCCAACTGTGCTCCAAACAAACGATTCTGTTATATTCAGCTTTACTTTTGTGGGTTGCAACCGTGTGGACCGTCAGGACCGGTACAATGGCGAAGCTACCAATTCTTCTAC
Organism: uncultured Bifidobacterium sp.; assembly: GCA_964442045.1. Taxonomy (GTDB): domain Bacteria; phylum Bacteroidota; class Bacteroidia; order UKL13-3; family UKL13-3; genus JAAFJM01. Next base: position 15,535 of record CAYTWI010000002.1, on the reverse strand, counting down.
TGCCAATATAAGTGCACTGAACAGGATTTATACTGAAATGTGTTCCATGAAAAGAAAACCCGAGTTGTTCTTTTTTTTGGGCGATATGGTACTGGGAGAATCCAATACACAAAACCTGGACAGGCAATTGAAAGCATGGGTGCAATATTTTAACAATACGACTGCAAGTAAAATAAGCAAATCAAAGATTGAACTGGTGGCTATGCCCGGTAACCACGAAATGCTTTACTACAAAGATTATGGAGTACCTAACCACGATGAATGGCCTTTAAAGGGCGCCACTGATATTTGTATGAAGTACTTTAAAGGGTATTTGCCGAAGGACCGTGTTTGTATTACCGGCCCGGATAGTATGGCTAACAGAATGTCTTTTTCTTTCAGGCGTAAAAATGTTGCTTTTGTGGTAATGAACACTGATACTTATAATGAGCCTACTGCCTCTAATCCCTATGGTTTGGAAGGGCAAATACCATTACAATGGATCAGCAATCAATTGAAAGCCTATAAAAGTGACACATCTATTAAACATATTTTTGTGTTGGGACATAAACCTTATTATATAAGCAATGTGGCTGATACTGGCCATGAGGGTTTACCGCAGGGCGCAGCTCTCTGGAGTGCTATGCAGCAAAATAATGTTACAGCTATGTTGTCGGCTCATTACCACGATTACCAGCGTATGCAGCCTGACGGTAAAGGTACTTACCAGATTATTGCAGGTAATGGCGGAAGTTCAGGACCTGCTTCTTTTTTTGGCTATAGCCAGGTTAATGTTTGGAGTAACGGAACCATTGAGCTTCGTTCAAAAGGGTTTAATGTAGGAATGCCTTATTACCAAAGTGTACCGCAAAACCCTTTTGTTTTACGCGACAGTACTTTGCTTACGGCAAGCCCCAATGCCAATCCTTATAATAACTGGTAGGTTTGTGGCTGTCTGATAGTACCAAGTAAAACAGGCAGGTATAATGCTTTTGGGTATTTACGTAAAATGTTTAAACTTGTAATGGTACTTATACTTTTAACTATAAGTAAATAAAATGATCGGACTAAACCTCTTTGAAACAAAACTGGGTGTAGTATGCCTGCTGGCTGCTCTTGGCTTAAGTGCATGTAATACTACTCCCGTCAATAACAAGCAAGTTGCTGCTGATAGTATTCAGGCTAATGCCATTACCATGCAAATGGATTCTTTGGATACAATTGTTAACGCTTTAATAGATATATCGGCTCGTGATTTTTACGAGCACCAGGCACCCCTTCCGCTCGCTTTCCGAAATGTTGAAATAAAGTATTTAACCAAGTCGGCACAGGAAAAACAGTTTATTTTATGTGGCCAGTTTCTTACTACTGAGGGTGCTGCCAACACTGAAAAATGGACTGATTTTACTACTATTAAAAATTCGGCTTACGAACAATGGATAGGTGCTAATGCGCTAGCGTATAAGCAGGATGCTAAAGCTATTGCTAATAAAACAATTGACTTATCGGTGGCTTTAAAAAGCCGTTTGGATGCTTTGCAGCAAAAGTAAAGCAATGGCTTAAGGCAATAATAATAGTTTACAAATGGGTATGAATAACACCAACACGCACGATGAGCGTATAGCCAAAATGGTATTTGCTTCGGTTTATCCTTTGTATCTGGCTAAAATAGAAAAAAGGGGACGGACTAAAGAAGAGCTGCACCGGGTTATAAACTGGTTAACAGGTTTTGATAACAAGCAGCTACAAGCTTTGATAGATAAAAAAGCAAGCTTTGAAGAGTTCTTTAAGCAGGCTGCCATTAACCCCAATGCAACACTTATTACGGGTGTAATATGTGGTTACCGGGTAGAGGAAATTACTAATACTTTAACACAACAGGTAAGGTATTTGGATAAGCTTGTGGATGAGTTAGCAAAGGGTAGGAAGATGGAGAAGATATTACGGGGCTCTTCAGATGTTTAGATTATTAAAACCGCAAGTGTTCGGACTTTGCCAAACCATCAAACAAAGTATTTTAATAACGATAGGGGCCTTGCTCATAGCAGGCTGTAATCAGGTAAATAAGAAAACAATGGGTTCACCAACTACACCAAACAGCAAGGGCACATATGCCCCGGTAAACGGGCTTAACATGTATTACGAAATACATGGAACCGGTACACCTCTGGTTTTAATACATGGCGGGGGCTCCACGCTGCAAACTTCTTTTGGGCGTGTGCTGCATGACTTTGCCCAAACACACAAAGTAATAGCTGTGGAAATGCAGGCGCACGGACATACTGCTGACATAGACAGGCCTTTGAGCTTTGAGCAGGATGCAGATGATATTGCGGCACTGCTAAAGCATTTAAAGATTGACAAAGCGAATATATTTGGTTTCAGTAACGGGGCCAGTACAACCCTTCAGTTTGCTGTCCGTCATCCGGAAATGACCCATAAAATAGTGGTGGCTTCTACGGTTTATAAAAAAGCAGGGGCTCCTGCCTGGTTTTGGGATATGATGGCCAAGCCCAGCTTTGAAGGTATGCCACAGGCTTACAAGGATGCTTTCCTGCAAATCAATCCGGATACTCATGCGCTTTACCGCATGTACGAAAGAGATGTGGCTCGTATGCAATCCTTTCCTGATATGACTGACGAGCAAATAAAATCAATTAAAGTACCTGCATTTATTATAACTGGCGACAGAGATGTAACAACACCTGAGCACCTGGGCGAAATGCAACGCTTAATGGCGCAAGCACGCATAGCTATTATTCCGGGTGTGCATGGTGAGTATATGGGCGAGTTAACCACCCCGCAGGACAGCACTCTGATAAAGGCTACCGTAGCCATGATTAACAAATTTCTGAATGAGCCGATTGCCCGATAAAACAGCCTGAAAGAAGTTGCTATGTATAAACTTAAACGGTATACTGTATACAGAACATGACATTAGAAACACTCCGGTTCCCGATAGGGCCATTTAAAAAACCGGCTCTTATAACGGCTGAGCTGTTGCAAAGTTATATAACGGATATTGCAAGCTTTCCGGGGCATTTGCGCAGCGAAGTAGAAAACCTTACGCAAGCACAATTGGATACCCCATACCGGGAAGGCGGCTGGACAATAAGGCAGGTGGTAAACCACTGTGCCGATAGCCATATGAACAGCCTGATAAGGTTTAAGCTGGCACTAACCGAAAACCAACCAACCATTAAACCTTACAATGAGGCACGTTGGGCAGAGCTGGCCGACAGTAATTATATGCCCGTTGAAGCGGCTTTAAAAACACTGGAAGGTTTACACGAACGATGGGTTGTATTGTTAAACAGTTTAACCAACGCAGAAATGGAGCGCACATTTATTCATCCGGAACATGGCAAAGTGTTTCGTATAGATGAAACCATTGCTTTATATGCCTGGCATGGCAAACATCACTTAGCACATATAACAACACTGAAAGAAAGGATGGGCTGGTAGGTAGCGCTTGACAAGAAATAGGAGATAGGTTGACAGGTAATAAGCGTGTTTGCTTGCTCAAGATTGTTTTATGAGTCGTATTTTGCAGTGTCAAATAACCAAATACTTTTGTGAGAAGGGTGAAGAATAAAACTAATAAAATTATATTAGAACAGGCGATTTGTATATTAATGGTGTGTATACTTTTCATCAGTTGTGCAGATAATAAAATGGTTGAAAGCCAAAAAACTGCCGTAACCGATAGCAATTGGATAACAATTACGCCTAAAAACTATCTTGATTTTAACTATTCAAAAGTAATAGCCTTTGCTACTGTTAACCCTTACGATTATTCAAATTTATACTTCTCAAAGAATATTGATATTACAAAGTTTCATGATACCATAAGCAAAACATTAAACAATGAGCAGATACTCTATCTGAATAACATATTAAGTGGCAGATACAATAAACCTTACCTTAAAAAAAATGTAGAACAAGTAGCAGCAGATTGTTTTTACCCCAGACACAATATAATTTTCCTGAATAACCAAAATCGTGTGGTGAATTATATTTCTATTTGTTTTGAATGCAGAAATGCGAAACAAAGCAAGTCATACTTAGCCGATAATGATAATATGAAAATATTTTTTGATTCCATTGGACTTACAGTTTTTGACAGACCCGATTACCACAAACAACATTACGACTCTTTAAATAAAGTTAAAAAGCTTAACCAAGCCCAATGGCTTGTTTTACCGCGTTAAATTCTCACTTATTATGCTCCGGGTAAAAAAGAGTATTTACCCTACAAAAAAAGAGTATTTCTACTCTTGATTTTAACTATCCTATCATGGATGTTTGATAGCAGCATTTAAACAAAACACAGGGGTAGGGTAAGCATAAGTATTTACCATACATCTTTTCAGTCAGCACAACACCATTTAAAGCTATAAAAACACATCAACACCATGACAGTTAAACAAAAAAACATCAACCTGAACAATGGCACGGCCAACGATATGAAAATCGAGGTGGCCATTATTGGTGCCGGTACTTCCGGCCTTTACAGTGCTTTCCGGCTTACCAGCGATAAAAAATATACTGGTAAACAAGTGCAGATTTTTGACATGGGCTCACGAATTGCCGGACGTTTAGAGTCCGTAATAATGCCCGGTATGAACTTTTGGGGCGAATTAGGCGGCATGCGCTATTTAACCTCTCAGGAAATTGTAACCACCCTAATAGAAGGTTACCCTTTAACCGAACCTGACCTTGCCAAAAGAACTCCGGTATTAAATTACCCCATGACACCCGTTCCTTTTCCAATGGGCAGCACTTCTGACTTGCTGATGTACCTGCGCAAAGCCCGCTCTAAACAAAATGCCTGGGATGAGGCGCAGCAAAAGGGCGAAAAATTTATGACCCGCTATTATTTAAATGATGGTGATGTGGGTTACAGCTCTGACCAGCTTTTTAATAAAATTATTTATGATGTACTGACAGCAGACCCTTGGTTTGTACAAAACTTTCCGGATAAAGTAAGCCAGGGGCCTTCGGAATATGATTATGGATTTAAGCTTACCAGCAGAGACTGGGATGAAGTAAAACCTTACCTCACGTATTGTTTCCCCGGCTCGCCTTACAACAACCGAAAAGTAAACGATATAGGTTTCTGGAATTTAATTAAAGATAGGGTTTCGCAGGAGGGCTATGAGTTTCTGGCCAATGCGGGAGGTTATTACTCTAATACTATTAACTGGAATGCGGCAGAGGCTTTTCCTTATATGATAGGAGATTTTTCTAATAACCCCGTTTATAAAACCATTGAAGAAGGGTATGACAGTATTGCATATGCCCTGGGGCATCAATACTTGTCAGAAGAGGGCGCCTGTATATGGTCGGAAAACAAACTGGTTACTTTTAACAATGAACACCCCAACAAGTCAACGCACAGGTACGAGTTAATTTTCCTCAACATTCCTTCTAACAAAACCTGGAAAGTGTATGCCAATCATATTATTTTAGGAATGCCACGGGAATCGCTGGAAATGCTGGATCAGAATAATTTCTTTTTTGACATTGACCAAAGAAAAGAGTTGAACGAAAACATACGCTCTGTTATTAAAGAACCTTCTTTTAAAATATTAATGGGCTTTGAATATCCGTGGTGGAAACAGCTAAACCTTGATTCGGGACACTCCATTACCGATTTGCCTTTGCGCCAATGCTATTATTTTGGTACCGACCAAACCAACAACCACTCTATGCTGCTGGGCAGTTATGGCGATATGGAAACAGAAACCTTTTGGAAAGCCTTATCGGACGACAAAGTATTGTTTGAGGTAAAAGCCACACGTTCGGTTTCTTTAACAGAGCTGCGACAGTTTAATAATGTACAGGCTACCCAAATGATGGTAAACGAAGTAATGAACCAGTTGCGTGAGCTGCACGGCCCTGAGGTAGAGATACCTGACCCGTATGTAACCTGGTTCAGGGATTGGACCGATGCGCCTTTTGGTGCGGGTTACCACGCCTGGAAAGCAGGATTCTCCGTAAAAGATGTAATGCCTTATATGCGTAAACCTTTGCCTCATGAAAATGTACACATTGTAGGCGAAGCTTACTCTGACCAGCAAGGCTGGGTAGAAGGGGCCTTTTGTGTGGCTGAAAAAATGTTGCAGGAACATTTTGAGCTGAAACGTCCGCTTTGGTTAAACCCCGATTATTATATGGGCTGGTAATATCAGCCAAACGCCAATCAGCTTTGTTGCCTGATTGGCGTTTTTTATGGGCTTACATAACATAAAGCAGGCTAAACACCTGCTTTGTAAAATACACAGTTAAACCCCTTATAGGGCAGGCAGAGCAGCAGCTACACAACACGGACAGCCCCAAAAACAGCATGCATTCCTTCAAAGCCATATCGCCAAAAAATAATACGGCTTTTGTAATCTAAAGTAAATAGAATACTATTAAATTGAGCCGATGAAATTACCCTTTCACGATAAAAAATTCCTGCTGCTGCTGGCTGCCATTACTGTAGTTGTTACCTTAGAAATTTTGTCTGTTATAGGTATACATATACCCATGCCGTACGCGCCATTTATATTTGCAGGTTTTATTGCAGGTATTGGCTATAAGGTATTGTGGAATGGAGTAAAAGCCATTTTTAAACTGCGCTTCAGCAGCATTAATTTACTCATGACTATTGCAGTAACAGGGGCCTTTTATTTAGGCGAATACCCCGAAGCTGCCGTGGTAATAGTGCTGTATGTTTTAGGCGAACGCCTGGAAGATATTGGTATAGAAAACGCTAAATCTGCATTGGACGAACTGGTAAGCAAAGCTCCTAAAACAGCATGGGTAAAAGCTGTAAATGCCCCTGTGTTTATTGATAAAATTGCCATAGGAACTATTATACAGGTAAAAGCAGGTGAAATGATACCGCTTGACGGTAAAATAACAGCGGGAGAAACCACCGTTGATGAAGCCGCCATTACAGGCGAACCTATACCCAAAGACAAACATACAGGCGATATGCTTTTTGCAGGAACTCTTAACAAAAATGGTTTTATAGAAATGGAAACCACCAAACTGTCGGCTGATACCACCTTCTCCAAAATAATACGCCTCACCTTTGAAGCATCGGCCAACAAATCAGACACACAAAAATTTATACAGCAATTCTCCGGGTATTATACACCCTTTATTATAACCCTGGCCATACTTGTTTTCCTTATTCCTGTTTTTGTTTTGCATTTAGATGTACGCCATTGGTTGCAGCAGGCCATTACCCTTTTAGTCATAGCCTGTCCCTGTGCATTGGTTATATCAACCCCGGTTGCCATCTATGCCGCCATTGGCAATGCATCGGCCAGAGGCGCATTGGTAAAAGGCGGAAAATATATAGAAGCACTGGCAGCCATCAGGGCCATTGCGTTAGATAAAACCCGAACCATTACTTACGGAAACCCCGTAGTGTCTGATGTATTTCCGCTAAACGGAACAAGCCGCGAAGAACTGTTAGCCTGCACAGCCGGGGCAGAATTGTTTTCGGAACACCCCTTGGCGCAAGCCATTGTTAATGCCAGTAAAAAAGAAGGTTTCCAACCGCACCCCGCAGCAGCATTTAAAAGCATAGCAGGCAAAGGCGCCACCGCAAAATGTTTGGTGTGCCAGGATGAAACCATCTACGTAGGAAAGCTGGAATACATAAAACAATATGAACCCGTAGACCATCAGGCAGAAGAAATAGTAGAACGGCTTTCAGCACAAGGCAAAACAAGTGTGGTAGTCAGTTTTGGAAAAGGAGTTGGCGGGGTTATAGGTTTAACGGACCAGATAAAACCCGACAGTGCCGCAGCCATCAGCGCGTTGCTGCAATTGGGTATTGAGCCCGTAATGCTTACAGGCGACCATGAAAATGCTGCCAAATATGTAGCCGCTCAGGTGGGCATTCAAAAAGTGTTTGGCAACCTGTTGCCCGAAAACAAAGCAGCGCAAATGAAACAACTTTTGCAGCAATATAAACAGGTAGCCATGGTAGGCGATGGCATTAACGATGCCCCTGCACTGGCTCAAAGCACAGTGGGTATTGCCATGGGCGCAGCCGGAAGCGATACCGCCATAGAAACGGCAAACATTGCGCTCATGAACGATAAGCTTTCCCTGATTCCTTTCCTGGTTCGCCTGGCTAAAAAAACCTTACGCAGAATAAAGCTGAATACAGTGGGGGCCATAGGCATAAAGCTGTTATTTATAATACTTGCTTTGATAGGCTACAGTCATTTGGTTTTTGCCATTGCGGCCGATGTAGGCGTAACGCTGGTGGTTATTTTAACCAGCCTGCAACTGATGACATTTGAAAACAATAAAAAAGAGGCTTAAAGCACTGAACGGAGGGAGGCTTGCGGTAAGGTGTTTGGCCTGATAAAAACTTATTGTTGAAAAACACTGGCAATGGTTTGTAATAAGGGTAAATGTAGAGACCTTGCATGCAAGGTCTTTACCCGAATAGAGTTATGGCTAGCAGTTAATAACAATACACATCCCCTTAGCTATCAGTAGCAGGCAGTCATCATGAACAGGTATATATACAAAAAGCCATCAACATAAATGGATGGCTTTTGTAGGCTTGTTGGCATTGCTTAATCCCTTGTTGGTGTTATTCACCAACAAGAACAGCGCATCTGTTTGTATAAACCGGGTATAAGCCTATCAGGCCTCCTTGGTTATAAATTCCATGTTGGCACTTATGCTTACCTCTTCGCCCAACATTACACCGCCCGTTTCCGATACCATGCCAAAGCTGATACCAAAGTCCTTGCGGTTTAGTTTTCCGCTTACCGAAAAGCCCGCACGCGTATTACCCCAGGGGTCTTTTACAATGCCTCCAAAATCAACCGCAAGCGTAATAGGTTTACTTACGCCACGCATGGTAAGCGTGCCGTGCAGCTTGTAATCATCACCGGCTTTTTCCATGCCTGTACTTTCAAATACAATTTGCGGATGATTGTCCGCATCAAAAAAATCGCCCGAACGCAGGTGCGCATCGCGTTGCTCATTGTTTGTACTGATAGCACTCAGGTCAGCAGCAAAGTGTACCTTTGCCGTGCTTATATCCTGTCCTTCCGTTTCTACCGTGGCATTAAACTGGTTAAAGGTACCGGTAACCCATGAAACCATTAAGTGGCGTACTTTAAACTGCACTTCAGAGTGCGTAGGGTCTAACGACCATTTTATTGTTGACATAATTGTTTATTTTTAAATAGGCCCGCAAAGTACATGGTATGTACTATACAAAAGTAACCACTATACAAAAGTATAGTGGTTTGTCTGTGTTTACCCGGAATAGCGAAGGAGGGTACACCCGCAGTAATAGCCTTGTTTACGCTAACCTAAACCAACAATAAGCGCTATACCAAAGTATAGTGCTTACCTAAAAGTTACTGGTAATATAATAACAATAACACCTGTAAAATACAAAACAAAAGCCATCCAATACCAAACAAACCATAGCAAGAGCTAAACATACACAACCTAAAATGACACAAATACAGTCAGGTATGACGCAAAGTCAACCAAAGGTTAAACATAAGCCATAAAAGGTCAAACAAACGAAACCAAGGTTTAAACAAACGCAATCAAAAGCGACACAAATGCAGCCAAACCTTAAACAAATGCCATCAAGGGTTAAACATACGGCAACAAGAGTTAAACAAACCACATCCAAAGTCAAACATAAGCCATTAAAAACGACACAAATGCAGTCGTGCCTGACGCAAAGTCAATCAAAGCTTAAACATACGCCATCAAAGGTCAAACAAACGAAACCAAGGGTTAAACATACGCAATCAAAAGCGACACAAATGCAGTCAAACCTTAAACAAAGGCAATCAAAAAGCAAACAAACGATACCAAAGGTCAAACATACGCTATCAAAAGTCAAACAAACGAAGTCAGGAAGCAAACAAATGCTATCAAAGCATAAACACATGCTTTCACTTTCCAAACAAACCCCTTCCAATGCCAATCAAAACAAAATAAAACCACATATCAAATTTATGCCCCTCAATAAACCTAATTACAAACATTTTATAGCAGTTCAAAACAATAAAACAGCCAATAAAAATGTTATAACAACCAATAAATTTAAAAAGTTATGAATAAAAATGCAATTGCAAAACTTAACATGTACCAGGCCGTACAACAAGTTTTAAAAGCCAACACAGCTTCCATTAACACCTTAGCAAGGTTAGACACCGAGGTGCAAAATTTCAATCAGATGATAGCACGCATAGAAGAGCTGAATTCCAGCCTAAGTGTAAGTACAAAAGGTATTACCAATAACAATACGCAGTTAAAATTAACCATGGTCGAAACCCTTTGCAAACTGTCAAGAGCCGCTTACGTATGGGCAAAAGATGAAAAAGACATACCCCTTATGACCCTCTTCAACGTAAGCAAAACCGATTTTACCCGCTTACCCGATGCCGACTGTTACGCCAAAGCCAATGCCGTATTAACACCCATCGAAACCAATGCACGCAATTTAGTCAACCTCAACATCAAGCCTACCGATGTAACAGCCGCACGCCAGTTAGTAAACGCTTTCCAAATCAGTTTAGGTACTACACAAAGCGCGGTAAAAAACAAAAAAAACATGGTAGCCGAAACCAATAGCCTGTTCAAAGCAGCCGATGATAGCCTGGCTATTATTACCGATTTAGTGGTCAATGTAATCAATGTGCCCGCTTTTACCAACATCCTTATGGCTACCAAAGTCATAAACGAAGCAGCCGTGCGCAAAACAGGAGTAAGCATAAAAGTAACCGATGCCGCAAGCAATAATCCCATTACTACGGCCAAGGCCATTTTAGAGGGTAGCACCAAAACCGATAAAGCTGACCAGCAGGGTATATGCGAAATACTGCAAATGCGCGCAGGCCAGTACACCCTTCGTATAGAAGCAAACGGCTATATAACCCAAACCATACAGGCAATCATAGAGCAGGGTAAAATAACCCAGCTCCAGGTAAGCCTCAACAAAGCCTAACCCAAAACAAAAAATCCCTTCTCCAAACGGAAGGGATTTTTTTGCGTAAATATTCTCACCTGATTGCCGGGCTTGGTGTCCTCAACAACCTTTCTACGCACGCTTACCGGTATATGCAAATACCTTCAATTATATATTATTTTTAAAAAAGTAGGGGGTAAAACGGCTATTTAAAAAGCAAAACTTCCAAGTATCAAAATACCGGGTATATTCTTTTGTGGTATAGGGTAATGGGATAATTTTGTTAGATAAATACCTTGGATCACTAAAAAGTCTTATTTAAACATTATGAATGAATCAATCGAAAATAATGAATCATCCTCTGAAGAAATCGAAAATTATGAACTTTTTGAGTCAACAATAGATTCTTTTATCTTAGAAATTGAGGCTTTAGCCGAATCACTACCTTTAATTACTGGACTATTAAGTTTAAAATTAAAAAACAGTGCAAAAGGGCTTCAAAAATTTGTAAAGGATAATACACAAAAAAAAGAAGGAGAAAAAAAAGAATTTCAGATACCAGTAGAACAATTTAATCTATTTAATAGGCTAGATAGAGATTTTGATATTGCTAAAGCAGCAACAGAAATTTTACCACGTCACTTTATTGTGTCTCTTGTAAGCCAGTATGATGCTTATTTAGCTGATTTGTACAGAACCTTATTCCAAATTAAACCTGAGCTTGCATTCTCTTTGGATAAAGAATTTACCTTTCAAGAGATTCTAAAATATGAAAACTTAGACAACTTGAAGCAAAGTGTAATTGAAAAGGATGTTGAAAATTTATTACGAGAAAGTCATTTTGAACAACTAAAAGTATTGGAAAGACGAATAACAAAACATACTGGAAAGGAATTCACTTTAACTACTAATCTAACTATTCTTCCTACATTTATTGAAGTTGCAGAAAGGAGAAATTTATTTGTACACTGTAATGGAATAGTTTCTGCTCAATATTTAGAAGTTTGTAAAAAACATAAAGTCCCAGAAATTAATAAAACTAATCTAAATGATATTTTGGATGTAAGTCCTACATATTTTGACAAAGCATATAGAGCTTATTTTGAAATTGGGGTTAAATTGTGCCAAGTATTGTGGCGGAAATTTTTGCCAGACAAAATTGATGAGGCAGACAAAAATATAAACAATATTTGTTATGACCTATTATATAATGGTTACTATGAATTAGCTAAAACACTACTCAAATTTGCTACAGAAGAACTTCCAAAAAATGGCAGCCAGTCTGCCAGAAAAATGTTAGTTATTAATAAAGCACTTGCGTTCTATCTATCCGGTGATAAAATTACTACAGCAAAAATTATAGATTCAGAGGATTTTACAATTGGTACAGAGTTTAAACTGGCTATAGCTGTTTTAAAAGAAGATTATCAGGAGGCAAAGAAACTTATGATTAAAATTGGTAATGATGATGAAGTTTTTGACAAAGAATCATATCAAGAATTCCCACTTTTTAATGTTTTTAGAGAAACAGATGATTTTAAGAAAGCTTTTAAAGAAGTATTTAAAGAAGATTTTATTATTAGAGAAGCTCCTCAAAAATCTTTTATTAAACTTCTAGAATCAATTAATGAAAAGAAAAAAGACATAGTTAATAAAGATAAGTAAATTTCCGCCCTTGTTGGTGTTCTTCACCAACAAGTTTTATCAGGCCAAACCCGCTTGCGCGAGCGAACGCTCGTGCCAAATAACAAAAGTTTCAGCTAGAAATGATAACTAAAATTAAACTTAATACCGATACCATTAAAAATGTAAACCAATTTCATATCAAATAATCAGATACTTTTGTGAATAGTATACCAATATAGAATTAAAAAATCTTACCAATAATTGAATGATTATACGAGCATTAATAATTATATCAACATTAACAGCATTGTTTTTTAGCTCTTGTAAGTCAACAAGAGACTTAACAGAGGACGAAGTTTATACTATTATAAACGAAATAATTGCAGATGACAGTTTATCCATTTATCAAGTATGTTGGAAGTTTCAGGAACTTGAGTTAACAGAAGAGGATAAGAAAGAATTTACAAAGGATGACATTATATTTATTGGCAAACAAAGGGAAATTTTTAAAAACAGTAAAGTAAAGCCAGGTAAATTAAAGTGGTTAAAAAAACGCAGCAATACATATGAGTTCATTGCGGTTGATACCGTTTGTAATGAAGGTGTTTTATACCATATTTCGTTTCCACTTATTTCAGCAGATAGACAAAAAGTTATTATTGAATTTCAAGAAGACTGCAATTGTATATTAGGCGGACAAGGGGGTAAAGACTTATACGAGAAAAAAAAGGGGCATTGGGTGCGTACAAAAGGCTTTGACCATTGGATAGGTGAAAACAAAATAAGCAAAGAAGCAACGCAACTATAGATTGTGGAGCATTGGTTTTATCCATTGCTGGTGTGAGCGTGCCGCTCGTGCTAAATAATATTTCAACTGAAAAATAATAACCAAACTAATCTGAATACCAAAGCTCACACCAGCCAATGAAATGATGAAACTCTTATTTATATCAATATTCTTGGTGCTTCAAGTTTGTGTAACCTGGGGGCAAAATAGCATTGAGGGTACCTTTTGTATTCAGGGTGGGGCAAGCTCATTTAGTTTTACACACAATCATAAATACCTTTTCGAAAGTAAATCATGTATTGGCAGTACAATAGATTCAGGGCGCTATGAGTTTCATGGCGACACCATATTATTCCATTCTTCCTTAAACCGTAAAGATATTGAATCCAATTTTATCATTAGTGGCGATAATCCGCAACCTGTATACAATAAGACTATTGATACTCTGTATTTTTCAATTCAAAACTTTGCTGCGAAAGACTTTTCTTATACAGTGGATATATTATTAAATGATAGCATGCTTACTCATATTGATTCGCTCCATCATTACGACAGGAAATACTACAAATTTTACTTAAACCGAAATACAGATAATGGGATGTTAAAGGTTGTGGTAAATGGAAAGCAAAAAAAGGTTTTTTTAGACACAGAAATTGACATTCAGATAATTGAAAATTACAACAGCATTGCTCCTATAAAAGATAGTATGTTTTTTGAAAAAGACCGGATGTATTCACTCTACTACTTAAATATTTTAAATAAGAAATACTACTGGCATAAGCAGTAATAACTTGTTCGCTGGTGAGGCTATCAGTCAGCCTGTAAAGTATGTAAGCGTTTACTGCAAATAAGAAGTCCGTTTGATGATTTATAAATTATGAATACATTGCAATTATAAATATGTGTCATTTTATGGCATATATATGTAAGTTATGTGTAAGCTTCTGACATCGCTAAATGACAACTAAAAAATTAATATATTTCATTTTGTTTTTGACTTCTCTTCTTTCAGCTCAAGCACAGCATACAAATGACTTTCATATTGGCTACAATTATGTTAAAGACCCTATTACTCGTGGTAAACTTGACTTCATTTTTGGCTATCAAAGACTAAACAACAATACATTTGAGTTGGGTATTGCCAGTGGACATAGAGGCTATGAAGGATATTCAATTGTTTATTCGAACTATCATTTGACAACTGAGCATAATTTCAATGCTGACCAATACACATTGGGAACAAAAGTTGGTTATAAATTATCAATTTTATTTTTTGACTTCACAGGGCAAGTAATTTATTATACCAACTTTGACAAATCCAACGTTGCGCTCAGACCAGAAATTGGCTTGACGTTTTTTGGTTTGCTTGACTTAAATTACGGTTATAACTTCATGACACTAAATAAAGATCTTAATAATTTCAGCGGACATATAATCTCTCTAAGAGCGACAATAGGTAAAGGTTCATCCGGTGTATTATGACGATAAAAAGGCTACACATAACACCCGTCTTGCGCCATTGCCGGTGACGTGGTAAAATGAAGTTTATATGTACGCAAAATATTTTATCTTGGTTGACAGTTTCTGCTCCGCAATCGGCAACGAGTGCTTAGCGGCCATGCTATGACGACTGTGCAAAAACCAACTGAATGACAAGAAATAAACCGACATATAAATTATTTGTTCTCTTGCTGACAATATTTGTTTCGCTGACAGTATTAGGGCAAGTACAAGTTTCTGTTAAGCAACTTGACCTGACGAAACTCCCCAAAGGAATTAAGTATAAAGGCAAAATCAAAACTGCTGTTCGGTGGGTTGACAGTTTAGGCGATAACATTGTTATCTTGACTGAGACCGGAATTTATCAGAACAAAAAATTCAAACATGAAAGCGATGGCGGAGACGCTGAACTTTGTGCATATCATTTTATAGTTAAGGGCGACAGTGCTTTACAAACATGGCGGGTTTATGACTTCATTTCTGACTGTCCCGTTGACATTGAAGCGCAATTTATTAAAAATTCCTTTCAGGTTACAGACCTTAATCATGACGGAGTAAGTGAAATATGGATAATGTATAAAACAGTTTGCCATGGAGATGTAAGCCCTTGCGACATGAAAATAATCATGTATCAAGGACAACAGAAATATGCTGTGAGAGGACAAAACAAAGTGCAACTT
>CAYTWI010000001.1:64938-96759 GCA_964442045.1 uncultured Bifidobacterium sp. | reverse complement strand
TCCACTGTGTTACTTCGATTACCAGATTAGATACCCATACACCTGAAGGCCTGAACATCACATCGCCTGTTAAAGGATCTATACGTATACCTGCCGGATAAGGAGCATTGGCATTAGGGGCTCCTAAATAAGCAAATGGATAACCTGCACTATAAGGGGGATTATAACTTACGGGAGAGCCTGGGCTTTGCATAGACTGGCCAAAAGCATAGCTCAAAGAGTCGCCATCTGGATCTATTGCGCCTAAATTATAAATAAAATCTACCCCTGCACATACCAATGCTGCAGCATCATTGGTAAAGGTGGGGGCTGAGTTACAGGGGGTCTGGCAACGGTCTATGGTGGAACCGCAATAAAAATTGCCCGGTACAAAATTGGTTATAGCTTGATTACGACAACAAAGACTAAAGCCTAATGCTACTTTACAGCACGAAGCAGGAATAGCATTTAAATTAACATTACCCGTAAAAGTATAAACCTCAATACCTGGTGAAAAGGTACCGGCTGTACGGGTATTACAATTTTTACAAATGGTTTTTACAGAAGCACAGGTCTGAATAATATCAAAACCATTGGGCATCTGTTGGGCATCTAAAGTAAAAGTACCAAAATTTACACCCATACACGAAGGATCTGCTCCCGTAATGGTATTATTGAAACCGCAACAGGAGTTAGCAGTAGTACACCCTGATGTACTGCCATTTGGAACCGGCACATCACAAGTATAACAAAATGGTGCTCCCGCACAATCACGGTATACTTTCAATATAACTTTATAAACCCCCGGAGTAGCAGTACACTGGTAACTCAAATCACTTCCAACTATATGATCGGCAAAAGTGGTCTTTGTACCAAAAAGAAAAAACAAACTGGTGAACAGAAGGGCGAATTTATAAATAGAAAAAAGAGTATATATTTTTTTCATCAGTCTGAAAATTTAATTAAACAAACTTAATATTCAGTTTGCTAAAATTATTCTTAACAAATAAACGAAAAAAAATCTAAATACAATTTTCACTAAATTTCCTATTGTTGTTATGAATTTATCTTTTATGAAATTAATTGAATCTGAATCAAAACAAGAATATGATTGTAACTTACCTATATGGATATCTCCGGCAAACAAACTGTTATCCATTGAGTTTGAAGCAGCATTTAATTTGGATAAAATTAAAAAAAAACCTGCCAACTTATGGCGGTACGAAGATGCTATAGCCATTAATCAAAATTTGGGAATTGTTAGTATGCAGGAAGGATTTACTCCTCTTGAACCTATCATCATTAATAACAAAATAGTATACATTAAACACGAACAATTGTTTAGCACCGGAAGCTATAAGGACCGAGGTGCAACTACGCTTATCAGCAAGGCAAAACAACTCGGTATAAACACTGTAATACAGGATAGTAGCGGCAATGCTGGCTGTGCTATTGCAGCTTACGCTGCTAAAGCCGGAATAAACTGCCAGATTTATTTGCCTGAAAAAACATCAGCAAATAAAATTGCCCAAATGCAGGCTTATGGAGCCACAATAGTAAAAGTAAAAGGCAACCGGGAAGATACAGCCGCTGCCACGCTAAAAGCTGCAGAAAAAACTTACTATGCAAGCCATTCTTACAATCCCTGGTTTTTTGAGGGAACCAAAACATTTGCATTTGAGGTATGCGAGCAATTAGGATGGAAAGCTCCTGATGCTGTTGTGCTTCCCGCAGGAAACGGAACACTTGTAATTGGCTGTTTTATTGGTTTTAACCAATTGGCTAAAGCAGGTGTTATTACTAAAATTCCTAAAATTATTGCTATACAAACGGAAGCTTGCAACCCGCTAAGTATTATGTTTCATGAAAACCTGCACGAATTACCTTCTATTCACACTACTGATACTTATGCAGAAGGTATTGCCATTGCTAAACCCATCAGAGCAAAACAGATTGTAGCATCGGTTAAAGAAACCAAGGGTACGTTTATTTCAGTTATAGAAGAAGAAATAAAAACTGCATGGACAGAAATGGCAGCCAAGGGTAATTATATTGAACCAACCAGTGCAGCTACTATTGCAGGTTTAAAGCAGTATATAAAAAACAATGATGCTGAATTGGTAGTATCATTATTTAGCGGACATGGGCTAAAATCAAAACCTCTTTTCTAAGTACCTGAAAGATTATTCTAACACTAAATAAAATAGGTTGTCAGCAAGTTATAAATTGCATCTTATATAACTAATTCAACAGGCAATAAAATTGTGCTATAAATTATTTGCAAAAAAACGTATCATGCAACAGTAATAATATGTTAAATAAACTAATCAATATATTAAATAATTTAAGCACTGGAACAAGAACGGCTATAAGTTATTTTACCATTATATTCTTTACGCTATTGGCTAGTATTACTGCTATTTTACTACTTCAGTACAGTAAGGGTATTGACGAAAAACTATCCAAAAGTTTCAATCCGGCAATCAACGCGGCTGAGGACATACATTCTCTTATAGACGAAAGCAACAGGCTTTGTTACTCATTGATTACGCAGCCTAATAAAGACATAAGGCTTAAACTGGAAAAAATTATTTCGAAACAGTACAAATCGAAAAAAATATTTCTATTGGAATTGTTCCAGGAGCCCGAACTACAAAAATCTAAAGTACTTTTTAATACGGCTGATGCCAGTTTTACTAAAATAATCGAGAAGCAAAAACAATTACTTATAAAAACCAAAGACAGTATTGACATTGAAGGGGCAAAGGCACTTCAACTGGAGATAAAAGATGATATAGCTGCTTTACAACCGGTAATAGGAGAAGTAGAATTAAAGGTAATTGATGCCAGCAGGGAAATTCAATTAGAAAAATATGAAAGCTACAGAACCTTGCGCTTTGCATTATTGGTAATGATGGTGGTTGTGGTTATGGTGGCTGCTATTTCATTGTTAATTACCAACGAAACCATTGTAAACCCGGTACGTCAGGTAAGCGAAGTGCTTAATGTAATGGGCAAAGGCGATATTGTTAAGTTTGAAGTGACTACCCGCAGGAAAGATGAAATTGGAGACATGATTGAATCAGCCCAGAATTTATCTTTGGGTATGAAAAACAAAGCCGATGTTGCCTATGCAATTGGTAAAGGTAATTATGAAATAGAAGTGCCGTTACAAGGCAAAAACGACAAACTGGGTAAAGCATTGCTGGAAATGCGCGATAACCTTTTACAAAGTAAAAAAACAGAAGAGAAAAATTTAAGAGAACTTGAGCTATACACTAAAAACTTAGAGAAAAAGAACAAGGAACTTGACCAGTTTGCATATGTAACCTCACACGATTTAAAAAGCCCGCTAAGAGGTATAAATAATCTGGCTGAATGGATTGAGGAAGACATGGGTGACGCCATGAGTGCAGAAAGTAAAAAATACTTTTTAATGTTGAGGGGTCGTGTCCACAGGATGGAATCGCTTATCAATTCACTTTTAAAATATAGCCGTGCAGGAAGATCAAGCAATGAATTAGAGCTGGTAAGCAGTAAACAAATATTATTGGAGGTACTGAAAAGAATTGCGCCTTCCCCACGTTTTGCTATTTACCACGATGATGCTTTACCAACATTATATGCTAATTACAAAGAAATAGAAGATGTATTTTTTGAATTGCTGAGCAATGCGGTAAGGTATAATTTTAATGCCGAGCCTGTAATAAACATCACCTACAAAATAGAAAAACCTTTTTACGTTTTTTGTGTAGCTGATAACGGTTCCGGTATCTCACCAGAATACCATAAAAAAATATTTACCATATTCCAGACACTGGAAACACGCGACAAAATAGAGAGTATGGGCGCAGGTCTGGCTATTGTAAGTAAAATAGTGGAAGAAAACGGTGGTTATGTGTGGGTGGAATCTGACGAAGGACTAGGCGCTAAATTCTACTTTAAATGGCCTATTCCAAAAGAAAGTGTTAGTTAAACTGCTGCACTAAACTTTATTAAATCCATCATCTTTTTAGCTTTTTCTTTTAAAGCATTAACATCATCAGCCATTAAAGTAATATGGCCCATTTTACGCATGGGTTTGCTTTCCTTTTTATCATACAAATGAATATAAACACCTTCAATGGCATGTATTTCATTTAAATTATCCAATTTATACTTCCCACTAAAACCTTTATCACCTAATAAATTTATCATGGCTGCAGGTTTGAGTAAATTAGTACTTCCTACAGGTAAGCCAATTAATATTCTTAACAATTGCTCATACTGCGATGTGTAACAAGCTTCTATGGTATGATGGCCTGAATTATGAGCCCTTGGTGCAATTTCATTCACCAGTATGTCATTATCCTCCGTCAAAAACATTTCAACCGCAAACAATCCGGGACTGTTGAATTTTTCAATGGTTTCAATAGCTATTTGCTTGGCTTTATCAGCAATGCTATTGCTGATTTGAGCAGGAGAAAATAAAAACGTAACCAAGTTAGCAATAGAATCAAATTCCATTTCTATGGCATCGTATGCTACTGTATTGCCATGTGTATCTTTAGCCACTATAACAGCTATTTCTTTCTGACATGGAATAAATGCTTCTAACACACAAGGAGTATTAAAAGGTATTTTGCTTAAATCAGCTAATATAACTTCGCTTGATAGTATAGCTACGCCTTTACCATCATAGCCATCAGTTCTGGTTTTAGCAACAAACTTTGTTGTACCCAATGTTTTAATGGCATTAGGCCACTCGTCTACGTTGTTAACCAATACATATGGCGAGGTTGGAATATTATTATTACCGTAAAACTGTTTTTGTAATCCTTTATCCTGTATAACCTGCAACACTTTAGGCGAAGGGATTATAACTTTTCCTGCCGCTTCCAGCTTCAATAA
This sequence comes from uncultured Bifidobacterium sp., assembly GCA_964442045.1. Lineage (GTDB taxonomy): Bacteria > Bacteroidota > Bacteroidia > UKL13-3 > UKL13-3 > JAAFJM01. The sequence goes on along the minus strand of CAYTWI010000001.1, from coordinate 91,890 downwards.
GGCTGCTGTATTAATATGCTCTATTTCAAAAGTTAAAACATCACTGCTATTAGCCAGTTCAATAATTTTATTTTCATCGTATAAAGAACCTTCAATAAAAGTATCAGCTAAATGATAGCATGGGCAATCGCTTGAATTTTCTAAAATAGCAAAGTTAACATTGAGTCTCAATGCTTCTTCTATCATCATTCTTCCCAGCTGTCCTCCTCCTATAATTCCAACTTTTGTTTTAAGTGCATTCATAGCTGCAATAATAATTTAAATACCTTTAGCACTTAAAACTTGTTTATAAAAGTTCTCATAAACAGGCACAATATTGTTTATATCAAACTCCAGCGCACGTTTAAGCGCATTGGCTTTAAACTCCAACAATCTTGCTTCATCTTCTAAAATATAAATACCTTTTTCAGCCATTGTATCCACATCACCTACGCTAGCCATAAAACCCGAAATTCCATCTTGTACTAATTCCGGTATACCACCTGCTAAACTGGCTATTACCGGTACTTCGCAAGCCATTGCCTCCAACGCGGCTAATCCAAAACTTTCTGTTTCACTCGGCATTAAAAATAAGTCGCAAACACTCAATATTTCTTCTACCGGGTTCTGCTTACCTAAAAACATAGTGCTGCCACATAAATCCAACTCACGACAAAGTGTTTCTGCATTGTGTCTCTCCGGGCCATCGCCAACCAGCAGTAGTTTTGATGGAATCTTCTCCCTGATTTTGCCAAATATTTTTACCACATCCTCTACCCTTTTCACTTTTCTAAAATTAGAAGTATGTACTATTAGTTTTTCATTCTGCGGAGCAATTGCTTTTTTAAAATGTTCTTTCGCCTGCTTTTGAAAACGTGTAACATCTATAAAATTAGGTATTACCTCAATAGGTTTTTGTGTTTTAAAGTGCTTGTATGTATCTTGTTTTAAAAAGTCAGATACAGAGGTTACCGCATCTGATTGATTGATTGAATAAGTTACTACCGGCTCAAATGCAGCATCTTTCCCTACTAAAGTAATATCGGTTCCATGCAAAGTGGTAATAACGGGTATATGAATTCCTTCGGTAGCCAAAATATGCTTAGCCATAATAGCAGCTGAAGCATGAGGAATAGCATAATGGACATGGAGTAAATCCAATTTTTCAAATTTAACCACATCTACCAGCGTGCTGGCTAAAGATGTTTCGTAAGGAGGGAAATCAAAAAGCGGGTAAGTACTTACATTTACTTCGTGGTAAAAAATATTACTCATAAAGTAATCCAGCCTTGCCGGTTGTTTATATGATATAAAATGAACCTGATGTCCTCTTTGCGCTAAAGCTTTTCCTAATTCTGTTGCCACAACACCGCTTCCACCATAAGTAGGATAGCATACAATTCCTATTTTCATTAAATATATTTTCTATTTAAATTAAAAATACAAATGTTGCTTATTTGTTTGGATTTAGAAATTTTTTTTACTGATATAAGTTTTTATTCCATGTAATAAGCGCTCACGAACAAAAAAAGCCCCCTAAACAATATTGTTTAGGGGGCTTTCATTTTATGTTTTTATTACATTACTGCAACTTCCTGTAAATTAAATTTATAGCCTATTCCTCTTGATGATTGGAAGTAAACCGGATTTTTAGGGTCTTCCTCAAAATATTTACGCAAATTCAGCATAAAATTATCAACCGTACGGGTATTCGGAATTACATTATAATCCCATACTACTTTTAAAATATGTTCCCTGCTTACGACTGTGTTTTTGTTTTCAATCAGTAATTTAATAAGCAAGGTCTCTTTTTTAGTCAAATCAATTTTACCATCAATTCCCTGAGCCTGATGGCTATCGAAGTTAATCCAGTTGTTTCCAAAATGAAAAATATTAGGTAAAGCTTTTTCATTGGCCTGCATCTTGTCTCTCTTATCTATCAACTTTTTAATTCTTAACAAAAGTTCTTCTAAATCAAACGGTTTTGTTAAATAGTCGTCCCCGCCTTTTTTCAAACCTTCAATACGTTCAGCAGGCGTGTTTTTGGCCGATAAAAATAAAATAGGAATATTTTGATCGTGTAATCGAATATTCTCGCATACCATATACCCATCCATTTCAGGTAACATAATATCAAGAACCACCAGGTCAAACTTACGTTCCCTAAATGTATCAATCGCTTTTTTACCATCTCCAACAGCAATTACATGGTAATTTTCAAGCTCTAAGTTAAGCTTTAGTGCGTGTTGCAAATTTTCTTCGTCTTCTACTAAAAGTATATTGTTCATAATCTAAGGATTTATATTTTTATAACTTCAATGATGTTTAACGTTATTATACGTTAAAAGTTACTTCAAAGTTTGTTCCTTTAGGTTGATTATTTTTTACTTCAATAGTTGCATGATGTAATTTTAAAAGATTTTTTACTATAAAAAGGCCTAGACCAGTCCCTTTACTTTTACGGGTTTGCTCATCACCAACCCTAAAAAACTTCCCAAAAAGTCGCTGTTTATCAACGTCTCCAATACCAATACCAAGGTCGGATACAGAAAACATTACGTGTTTAGCATCAGACTTTAATAATATTGTAATGTTTTCGTCAGAATATTTTTCAGCATTAGAAATTAAATTGATAACCACACTTTCCAATGCAAATTCGTCCCCGTTAATATACACTTCCTGTTCAATATTTTTGATAATACGGTTCTTTAAATCACGCGGAGCAGCATACTTATCAATCACATTATTCAAAAACTCACTAAAGTTCATTTCTTTAAACACTGGCTCATATTTTTTTGTTTCCAACTGAGCTGAAAGCAATAAGTTGTCTACTAAATATCTAAGCCTGTTTACATCATTAATGGAATTGCTCATGATAGTTTTTTGCTTTTCTCTTTCTAGGTCATGTTTAAGCAATGTTTCCAGATAAAGCTTTACAGAGGCCAAAGGTGTCTTCAGCTCATGAGTAACGGCTAATAAAAAATTATTTTGTTGTTTGTTTAGCAAAATGCTCTTTTCAAAGGTTTTATATACCCACAAAATACCCCATATTAGAAGTATAATCATTACAATACCCTCTGTAACATACATCCACTTTTTCTTAGTTAAAAGTTTAGATGCAACTGCTACTTCTTTCTCCATTCTAATATAAGCTGATTCCTTCGGCCTGATCATGTAGCCGTTAAAAGGTGTAATGGTATCAATAAAAACAAGTTCCAGCCTTGGATAAGCCTTTTTAAAATACCCCTGCATTTGAGTGGTATCAATAAAAGCATCTTCTTTTAGCTCTTCGCCCATTTCTACCGTTGCTTTATAACAAAGTATTTCATCCTTTTCTACTTCTAATCTGGCATTTTTTACCGTTAATTCATTTATCTCTTCGCTGCTGCGTATATGTGCAAAAGCCCACCAGCCAAAAGCAGCAACAATATATATTGATAAAAAAATGAATATTAGGCGTGGCTTATCCATATTTTAATAAAATAATAATTTGAAGATTGTACTTATAACTCCCAAATGCTTTTACGCTTAGGATTAAAGTACTTTTTTATGTTTAGCCAGAAAGCTAAAATTAAATAGACAAGAATGGGTGAAGCTGCGGTAATAAATGAAGTGTAAATAAAATACATACGTATAATATTTGAGTTAATACCAAAGCGTTCCCCCAGGTAACTACACACCCCAAATATATTTTTTTCTACGTAAAACTTTATTCTGTCCATTTTCTTATTGTACTAGATACAGGCTTTATCTTTAAGCAAATAAAGCATTTTTATTTTAATTTAATATTACTAATTTCTGGTATGCCTCTTCTGTTTTGCCTTGTGCTTTTACTTTTACTTTATAAATATATACTCCTTTTGCAATGGGGTCACCAAAATCGTCACGCCCATCCCAGGTTATATCGCTAAAATGGCTTGTAGCTGCTATTATATCCCGCTGCATTGATTTAATTAACTTACCTGAAACGGTAAATATTTGTATTAAAACCTGCATATCCTGCCCGGCTTTGTTATGGTCGAAATGAAAAGAGGTATTAGTAGTAAATGGGTTGGGGTAATTTAAAACATTAGCCAAAGCTAATTTATTATCGCTGGCTACTACAAATTCTATTTCTGCTTCTCCTACATTGTTAAAAATATCGTATGCCTGAAACTTAATTTTATTCAGGCCTACAGGCAAATTTTTATAGCTATAATTTACTACGCCATTTTGATAAGTATTTAATTCAGCCCTATAAAAATCGTTCATAATAATAGTATTTGAATTATCCTTATTCATAATAGCATTTAAATCTCTGCCTACACCCCTGCTGGTTGTATTTATTCCGTTCTCGTCAAATATTTTAGCAATAAACAATGTATTTTGTGGTACGGTTCCGCCATTTACAAATTTCTCATCGTTCATATATAGTTGTATTTTAGGCCCTACATTATCACTCCAAGCAGTATCATAAGTTCCGCCTATTAATACTTTACCCTCATAACCACTAGCATCTGTTGTATCGTTATTAGCATAATAGCTTATTTTTCCAAAACCGTATTGGTATGAAATATCTTTTGGTACAATAAAGCTGAATGTAAATTTACCATTGCTTACTGTTGCGGCTCCTTTGTAAATAATATTGTTCTGCAAATTAAATAGCTTAACTGATTTATCAGGGTCGTTATCTATAATCGGGTAAGTAGATTCTTTATCGAAAACAGTTGGATAAACGACCCCGTTAAACGAACTCATTAAATTATTGTTTTGATCTAAAACCTGACCAGTAATAGTAACCTTACTCAATGCTTTAACGGTATCGGTAAATGTTTCAATTGATTTACCATTCACCGTATTGGTTTTTACCATATACTTAGGCAATGCCAATTGTAACATAGGATCGCCTAACAAAGTAAAATTTCTTGTATTATAAAAATTGCTAAAATTATTTTTAGTCTGCATCATTAAATCGCCAAAAGTTTTAGGATTTAAGATAGCATTAGAGTCTAAACCAATTTTTGAATTGAACACGGCATTTAATCCATCATTAGCACCCCAGCCAGCATACACTAACCTCACTGTCGTGAATAATGAAATCGGACCGCCATTCGGATTAACTAAAGCCAACTCTCCCGCAGCTAATCTTATAGGGTCATCAAACCGGCTAAACTCGCAGGTAGCTGTCATTAACAACGGCATATTTTCTTTTACATTCCAACTGTTTATTTCATCAACAGATAATATGCGTCTTGCACTCCAGCCCACTTCACCTCCATGTCCCACATAATTTAAAACCAAACTACCTTTATTAACCGCATTGGTAATAGCCGTATTTACCTGAGGAAATCTTTTACCTCCGGCAGTGCGCGTTGGTTCAAATGAGTTTGCATATATCTTTTCTATATTAAATTTCTTAACCGGCTTTATATAAGTTGTCGAAAGTGTTTCGCACACCGTTAAAAAGTTAATCAAATTATTGTCGTCATATTCATCATCGGCAACAAATGTTAACCTGTTTCTCCAATCACCAAAGCTACTTTTAGTCTGGTAATAAATTACTTTATCAACTACAGCTTTAGCCTGATCTATTTCCTGTACCGGCATCCTTCCTATACCAATATCCAACAAATCGCCTGCACCCGGATTAACTAAAAAATTGCCTTCGTTATCATCTAAACATACAAAGTAATCATCTGTACAATAAGCACCCGGATCGGTACTGTTAAACTCTTCGTAAGTTGGAATATAATTGGTGTTTACGTAACCCGTTTTGGTCTTAGCCCAATTACTTTTATAATCATAGCTGGCTCTTCCAAATAAAGTCACATATTTTAGTCTTTCGCTTTCGGCAGTATATTTTTTATAGAACATACGCAACATATCTCTTATGGCTGTAATATCCTGTGCACCACTTCCAAATTCCATATACACATCGGCCACATTAATAACATGAATTTTAAAACCATTTTTTTGTGTATGGTAATCTGCTAAACGTTGCGCTTCGCTCATAAATTTTTCATGGGTAATTATTATTCCCTGTGCCGGAGTTAAACCATGTATATTTTGATTACGTACTTTCCCAATATATATCGGTTGTGAATAATTACCTCCATCAAAAGCAATAAACCTTCTTAAGCTATCGGCTTCTGCACTAAAACTAAACTCCAGGTTATTAACATCAAAACTGCCTTGTATGGCAAAAACCTGTGTTGGATTACTTACATCCCAAATGCTCAAATTACGCGATGAATTAATTTTATACTGCGCTACTGCGTTAGGTGCAATGGCATTCTTATCAGTAAAAACAAACTGTTTACCGGTATTCTTTAAATAAGCTCTTGCATTAATGGTGTAAAAATCAAGCCATCCTGTTGCGCCCTGCGCTACAACACCATTGTATGTATAATTAATGTCTAACCTACCTGAAGTGGTTTTAAAAGTAGTTTGTTTACTGTTTAAATCAGCATACACACCATCGTAACGCAAAGGAATTCCTGCACATGATTGTGATAATATAAACTGATTGTTAATTTGTACATCAAAGGTTTGATTTTGTGATGACCTGCCGGCAACTGACGAAGTAAAAGTAATGGAGGCCGTGGTATCAATATCGTTTATAATATTGGTGAAACTCCGAACCGGTTCCTTATTAAACTCTTCACCATACCAGTTTCTACCTGTTTTTACAAAATTAACCAGGTCTTCTTCGTGGTGTTGATTTACATCATAAGTGGTAGTAGTGTAATTCGGGTTTAATGACGAAGGAATACTGGTAATACGTTTTCCTGTACTGGCAGCAATGGTTAGAAAAAAGTATGCAGTATCGCAATACAGGTTTGGTTTAGCAATAAATGTGCTGGCATTTTTATCAAAAGCCCATACATCTTTCTGGCTCTGCCCGTAGAACAGGATAAAATCGCCCTGGTTAAATTTACCATCTCCTTCGCCTTGCACCAGAATAGCATTTTCCTGTAAGTCATCGTACCTGAATACTGAATTTTGTTCAGGCAACATACCTGCACCATTTCCATAAATTTTTATATTTCTGGGATCAATACCATCTACATTAATACCCATGTTTTTTAAAAAAGTATAATCTATACGGTGCACAGCATTGCTCATGGTAGCTATTCTATACCAATTACCCTGTGCTAAAACAGAGTTAGCAGCAAAGCCTGCTTTACCAAAAGCTCTTGGTAGTTCCATCTCATCATTGGTTTCCACCTCAATAGTAAATGAAACAATTCTTTGTAATGTGTTACCTGATTTTATATAAGGAAGAACTTTTACGAATAAGTAGGCTTGTCCACGCTCAAAACCAATAGAAAAATCCGCTTTTACCTCCGTAATTTTAATGTCATCTAAATGAATATTATGAATTATTTCATTTTCTAAACTCAAAACTGTTATCTTTGAGTTAATAATTTTAGTGCCGCATTTTCCTATTCTATCAGCATAAACCGGAATTAGATTTTGCCCTCGTTCGTAGACAGCACCAAGGAATTTAGTTTGTGTTTGCCCCTCAATATTCGTTCTGGGACTCACCCATTCTAGATTTATATTTTTTTTAATTTTTAAGGCAAAAGCCTGAATACCAAAAATAAAAACTGCTGCTAACGATAGTAATACTGTTTTTTTTTTAATTTGATAGAATAAAAATTGCATATAAAATCTGAAATTAATTATACTTGAAAACTTGTAATAGTAAAAGTAAGGAACGACAAACATACTAAAAAAGTATTTCAAGCATTAAATAAATAATAATTTAACTTAATAATTACCGAGCGTAATTAAATTATAGAAATGACCATAAAAAAAACTGTATTGAACAGATTACTTGCATTTTTAATACTAAGCATATTAGGTGTAAGAGCATTTGCTCAAGATCCACAGTTTTCACAATTTTATGCCAGTCCTATGTATACCAACCCGGCCTTTGCAGGTTCCAGCACAGTAGGCCGCCTTGTTTTAAATACCCGTAACCAATGGCCATCTATTACAGGAGCTTTCAGAACTGTAAATGCCAGTTACGATGAACATTTTGACGCCATTAATGGTGGTTTTGGAATTCAGGCGCACTATGACGAGCAAGGAACAGGAACGTTAAGAACCGTTGGTGCTAATATTACTTACGCTTACCAGATACCTGTTACCAGAAGTTTTACACTGAGCCTTGCTTTACAAGCCGGTTTTATGCAAAAAACTGTTGATTTTACTAAATTTTTATGGTTTGACCAATTGGGTATAAATGGTTACAAAGGCCCTACAGCAGAAACACTTCCAAATGAAGGTACTGCCAACGTAGGACCAAACTTTGCCGCAGGACTTTTAGGTTATTCAAAAAACTTTTATTTTGGTTTCGCGGCTCATAACATTACAGAACCTAGCCAAAGTTTTACGCCAAGCGTTAATGCTCCTATTTACAGGCGTTACACAGGGCACATGGGGTATGTATATGCCATGCGTGAAAGTATCAACAAAAAGAAATCGTCCTATTTGTATCCGAATGTAATTTACATGCAACAAGGATTTGCTCAAAACCAATATAGCCAGTTAAATATAGGTATGTATGCAAGTAAGGGCAGTATTGTTGGTGGTTTCTACTTGCGCCAAACCAGCGTTAATACTGATGCATTAATATTTATTTTTGGTATAAGAACAGAAAAAGTAAAAATTGGTTTTTCTTATGACGGTACAGTTTCAACTGCCAGAGCCGGTGCTACCAATTCGTACGAAGTTTCCTTAGCGTTTGAGTTACGTAAAAATGTTAGGAGAAGAAATCCAAGACCGATGCATTGTCCAGATTTTTAATAGATTTGCTGCATGGCTTTTTCGCTACCTAAAATTTTGATTACTTTTTGTTTCTCAGTGCTTTTAGTTTCTTTAAAAGCTCAGGATCCTCAATTAAGTCAATTTTACGCTTCACCCATTTACACTAATCCTGCCTTTGCAGGAGCAGCTAAAAAGTTACGTATTACTTCTAATGCGCGTAATCAATATACCGGTTTAAGCAAAACATACAGAACAGTAGTTGCTTCGCTTGATGCTTATATGCCTAACATGAAAAGTGGTTTGGGGCTTTTGGCTTCTGCAGATCAGGCTGGCGATGGTTTTTTAACCACTGTAACCTTAGGTGCTACTTATGCCTATAATTTAGCTATTAGCAGCAACTGGAGTGCTAACTTTGGTATAATGGGTGAAATAAGACAACGCTCTTATGATTTCAACAAATTTGTTTTTGGTGACCAGTTAGACCCTGTTTTAGGTAATGTTAAAGTATCATCGGAAAACCCGGGACAGGAAAAAATTGTTTATCCTAACTTTGGTGTGGGGGCTTTGCTATACAATGAGTATTTTTACGGAGGCTTTGCCGTTCATAATTTACTGGAGCCAAACCAATCATTCTTCTTAACCAATTCTGACAATACAGCTCTTTTATTACCAAGGCGCTATACTGCACATGCCGGTGCTAACATTGTATTAAAAAAAGCGCGCTACGAAGAAAACAGGGTTATTCTTTCGCCTAATATTTTATTCATGAATCAACGTGAGTATTACCAGGTTAATCTGGGTACTTATTTAAGAAAACAAGCTCTTACCGTTGGCTTATGGTACAGGCAAACCAGCCGAAATGCAGATGCCATTATCTTATTGATGGGCTTGCGCTTAAAAGGATTCAGAATAGGCTACAGCTACGATATAACTGTTTCAAATGCCAGAACAGCTACGGTAGGCAGCCACGAAATATCAATTGGTATTGATATCAATACCCCTAAAAGAGCCAGATCGCGTTACGGTAAACCCCTAAATTGCCCTGATTTGTAGTTTTGCCAAATAAGCATGCTGCTTTATTTCAAGTTTTTCATAAAAAACTTTCGTTTACTGCTTAAAATCAAATTGTATTTTTAAATGAAATGTTTGTTTTATGCCAGTAAAAATTATTTTTGCACCACAAAAAAATCGATTTAATCAATAAATTATGTCAAAATCAGGAGTTGTAGCTCAGGTAATCGGACCTGTTGTAGATGTAAGTTTTGCATCAGGCAACGAGTCGTTACCTAAAATTTTAGATGCGCTTTATATTACAAGACCCGATGGTTCGCGTCTTATTTTGGAATGTCAAAGACATTTAGGCGAAAATATGTTACGTGCAATCGCTATGGAAGCCACTGACGGTTTAGTTCGTGGTATGGAAGTAGTTCCAATGGGACAACCTATTTCAATGCCGGTTGGCGAGCAAATCCGTGGTCGTTTATTCAATGTAGTAGGCGAAGCTATTGATGGTATGAACGTAATGGACCAATCAGAAGGAACACGTTCTATTCACCAAAACGCTCCTCGTTTCGAAGATTTATCTACAGCTTCAGAGCCATTATATACAGGTATTAAAGTAATCGACTTAATTGAGCCATACGCAAAAGGTGGTAAAATTGGTTTGTTTGGTGGTGCGGGTGTTGGTAAAACAGTATTAATTCAGGAGTTAATTAATAACATTGCTAAAGCATACGATGGTTTTTCAGTGTTTGCCGGTGTGGGTGAGCGTACCCGTGAAGGAAATGACTTATTACGTGAGATGATTGAATCAGGTATTGTAAAATACGGTGATGAGTTTATGCACGGTATGGAAGAAGGCGGATGGCCTTTGGATAAAGTAGATTATACTCAATTAAAAGATTCAAAAGCAACCTTTGTTTTCGGACAAATGAATGAGCCTCCTGGGGCACGTGCACGTGTTGCATTATCAGGTTTATCGGTAGCGGAATATTTCCGTGACGGTGATGAAAAATCAGGTGGACGTGATATATTATTCTTCGTTGACAATATTTTCCGTTTTACACAAGCAGGTTCTGAAGTATCGGCTTTATTAGGCCGTATGCCTTCAGCGGTAGGTTACCAACCTACATTGGCTTCGGAAATGGGTGCGATGCAAGAGCGTATTACTTCAACTAAACGTGGTTCTATTACTTCAGTTCAGGCGGTATATGTACCGGCTGACGATTTAACTGACCCTGCTCCTGCTACTACATTTGCCCACTTAGATGCTACAACGGTATTAAGCCGTAAAATTTCTGAGCTAGGTATTTACCCAGCGGTTGATCCTTTGGATTCAACTTCACGTATTTTAACTCCTGCTATTGTTGGTGAAGAACATTACAATTGCGCTCAAAGAGTTAAATTAATTTTACAACGCTACAAAGAGTTACAGGATATCATTGCTATTCTTGGTATGGATGAGCTTTCTGAAGATGATAAATTAATAGTTTCAAGAGCAAGACGTGTTCAACGTTTCTTATCTCAACCTTTCCATGTGGCTGAACAATTTACCGGTTTAAAAGGTACTTTAGTTCCGATTGAGGAAACGATTAAAGGATTTAACATGATCATGGATGGTAAATTAGACCATTTACCTGAAGCAGCATTTAACTTAGTAGGTACTATTGAAGATGCAATTGCTAAAGGAGATAAAATGTTAGCTGAGTCAAAATAATTTTAACAGTTTTCGGTTCTTGGTTTTTAGTACTTGGTTTTTGTAACTGGTTTTAAAAACTAAGTACCGGGTACTTAAATCGAATAATTAAAATATATGCAATTAGATATAATTACAGCCGACAAGGTGTTATTTACGGGCGAAGTGGATTCTGTTACTTTACCCGGAAGCGCTGGGCAATTTCAGGTATTGAAAGACCACGCTCCCATAATAAGCAGCTTGGACAAAGGCAAAATAATTATTACAGGCAAAGAAAGTGGCAAACAAGAGTTTGTTATTAATGGTGGTATTGTTGAAGTATTAGCTAACAAAATTGTTGTTTTAGCTTAATCATTAAAATATAATTGCTCAAAACCCGGTTAACTAAAGTTGACCGGGTTTTTTATTTCATTTTAAACCGAAAATAATGAGGCAGGGTTTCAATAGTAAATTGTTGGGCTACCATGGCTTCTCCATCTAAATGCGCTCTTATTGATTGATTTGCCTCAATAAAAAAATTTGTAAATGTATTTTGCTTAATAAACACGGGTGCTTTTATAACATGCTTTCCTTTTTCGATATAAGGTAAGTAGCGTAATCTTTTAAACAGGGAAGCTTTGGTTACTAACATCAGGTTTAATAATTTATCGGTAATTAAAGCATTGGGCGTTACATAAAAACCTCCACCATACCTTTTGCCATTGGCAGCACTCAACATAAACAACGGGCCTTTATAATTAAACTTATCTGTTGTGATGGATACTTGTGTTTCCTTGTATACAAATAACAATGGAATAACACTGGCCATGTATGCGAGTTTTCCTTTCAAATATTTTTTGGCATATAAATGATGAGCTACTTCCCCATCAAAACCAATACCTACACCATTTAAAAAGAGTTTTTCGTTGCAAATACCTGCATCAACAGGTTGGCTTTGTCCAAAAATGGCTAAATCAATCTGCTCTGTTAAAGGGCTGTTTCCGTATAAGCAATAAGCAAAATCGTTACCTGTGCCGCAAGCAATTACAGCTATGGGTATGTTTATTTGCAGAAACCAGTTAATGGTATAGTTCAATGTGCCATCGCCCCCCAAAATAATTAAATCGGTAAATCCGTTTAAGTTTTCAGGTAAATCATTATCAAAAACAGTATACGGAAATGAATAAAAGTTTAAAGCATTTTTAAGCGCTGACAAAGCAATATGCACCTGGCCTTTGCCTGATTTAGGATTAATAATAACGGCAAAATTTTTACCCATAAATTGCTGTTGCTTTTACCTGCAACTAACACTTTATTTGTATTTTTCAAAAAAAAACTTACTTTTGAAACATATTTAAAAAGTAATTGAAGAGAGGGCAAGAGTCCTCTCTTTTATTTTATATGGACATAATAGAACAAATAAAAACCTGGAGTAATGATTTTTTAGCTGCGCATTTGTTTGTGGTAGATGTAGAATGGAAAGTAGGCAGCAAAAAAATAAGTGTTTTTGTTGACGGTGATAACGGGGTAAGTATTGATGAGTGCAGATTGTTAAGTAAACACCTTTCGGGTAAATTAGATGAAATTGATTACAGTGACGGGGCTTATATTTTAGAAGTGTCATCGCCAGGGGTTGACAAGCCTTTAACTTTTTTAAGACAATACGCCAAACATATTGGCAGGGAGTTTAAAATTACCCTGAACCAAAACACTGAATTGTTTGGCCGACTTGAAAAAATAGAAGGAGAAACACTTACCTTGCATTTGAAAGACAACAAGAAAGCTTACGTAGCAAAAGAACCTATATTTAAGACTATTGAATTTGGCGATATAAAAGAAAGTATTGTTCAGATTAGTTTTAAGTAATTTGATAAAAATAAAAACAGAATAAATAAATATACATTATGCATAGTGCAGGACTTATAGACTCGTTTGGCGAGTTTAAGGAATTTAAAAACATTGACCGCGCCACGTTACAGCGTGTGTTGGAAGATGTATTTAGAACCATGTTGCGCAAAAAATTTGTTACCGATGATAACTTTGATGTTATTATAAATGATAAAAGTGGTGACTTAGAAATTTGGCAAAACAGAACCATTGTACACGATGGTGAAGTGGAAAATCCACGTACACAAATTGCTTACAGCGATGCTATCAAAATTGAACCTGATTTTGAAATTGGCGAAGATGTAACGGAAGAAGTTGGAATGGCTGTATTCGGAAGAAGAGCTATTTTATCGGCACGCCAAACATTATTGGGCAAAGTACTTGAGTTAGAAAAAGACGAATTGTACAAAAAATATAAAGATAAAGTTGGCGAGATTGTTACGGGTGAGGTTTACCAAATCTGGAAAAAAGAAATAATGGTTCTTGACGAAGAAGGCAATGAATTATTACTTCCTAAAACGGAGATGATACCTGCTGACCACTACAAAAAAGGTGAATCAATCAGAGCTATTGTATTAAAAGTTGAAATGCACAATGGCAGCCCACGTATTATTTTGTCAAGAACATCGCCTGTATTCTTGGAGCGTTTATTTGAATTGGAAGTACCTGAAATTATTGACGGTTTAATCAATATCAAGAAAATTGTTCGTGAGCCGGGTAAACGTGCTAAAGTGGCTGTAGAAAGCTACGATGACAGAATTGATCCTGTAGGTGCTTGTGTGGGAATGAAAGGTAGCCGTATTCACGGCATTGTACGCGAATTACGTAACGAAAATATTGATGTAATAAACTACACCAATAATTTACAGTTATTAGTTACCCGTGCTTTAAGCCCTGCAAAAATTACCAGCATAAAAGTAGAAGAAAGTGAAAAACGTGTATCGGTATTTTTAAAACCTGATCAGGTAAGTTTAGCCATTGGTAACGGTGGTAACAATATTAAACTAGCCGGTAAAATGGTTGGTTATGAAATTGATGTTTACCGTGATAGTGCTGAAGAAGAAGGTGACGATATTGATTTGGATGAATTTTCGGACGAAATTGATACCTGGATTATTGACGAACTGAAAAACATTGGGCTTGATACTGCTAAAGCGGTATTAGCCATAAGCAATGAAGATTTAGTACGCAGAACTGAATTAGAAGAAGAAACAGTTGCTGAAGTGAAGAAAATACTTCAAGCTGAATTCGAATAAGCTTTTATTATAGCAAACTAAAACAGCCATTAATTGTAGAATTAATGGCTGTTTTTTTATGAATAATAATCAAACAAGTTACCCATTAAAATATTCTTTTACCAGTTTGGCTTTAGCTGCGCCAATAATATTGGTTAATAATTCCGTATCGGCTTCCTGAATTTTCTTCACTGATTTCAGTTCTTTCAGCAGCATTTTAGCTGTTTCGGGACCTATTCCTTTTATATTCTCCAGTTCGGTTACAAAGGTGTTTTTACTGCGCCTGTTTCTGTGATTTGTTATACCAAATCTATGTGCCTCATCGCGCAACTGCTGTATAATTTTTAGTGTTTCTGATTTCTTATCAATATACAAAGGGAATTCATCTTCGGGATAATAGAGTTCTTCTAACCTTTTGGCTATTCCTATAACGGGTATTTTGCCATATAAATTTAATTTATGCAAACTTGTAATGGCTGAACTTAACTGCCCTTTTCCTCCGTCTATAATTATCAAATCGGGTAATGGCTGCCCTTCATCTAACAAGCGTTTGTAGCGCCTGTAAATTACTTCTTCCATGGTCGCAAAATCGTTAGGACCTTCTACAGTTTTTACATTAAAAATGCGGTAGTCTTTTTTGCTTGGCTTAGCATCTTTAAACACCACACATGCGGAGACCGGATTTGTTCCCTGCAAGTTACTATTATCAAAACATTCTATATGGTGTGGCAACTCTTTTAAACGCAAATCGTTTTTCATTTGCGTTAATATACGCTCTACTTTTAAATCAGGATTTATCAGTTCGTATTTAGCCAGCTTATCTTTTTTGTAATACAATGCATTTTTAAGCGAAAGCTCCAATAGCTTTTTCCTGTCGCCTAACTTAGGAATGGTTATTTCAATTTTATCATCACTCCAATCTAAATCAAACGGTACTATAATTTCTTTACTGGTACTATGGTATTCGTCACGTACCTCGGCAATAGCCAAACTCAATAGCTCAGCATCACTCTCTTCCATTTTCTTTTTAACTTCAAAGGTTTGGGTTTGAATAATAATACCGTTGGAAACTTTCAGGTAATTAATAAATGCAAACTTTTCATCACTTACGATACTAAATACATCTACATCGTTTAAAATACCCGTTACTATGGTTGATTTACTCTGGTAATTTTCTAGTACATCCAGTTTTCTTTTATAGCGTGCAGCTTCTTCAAATTTTAAATCGGTTGCCGCTGATTGCATCAGGTTTTTTAAGTGTATTTTTACTTCGCTCAGGTTACCTCTTAAAATACTTTTTATATTTTTTATGTTCTGGCTATATTCTTCTTCACTTATTAAACCTATGCAGGGGGCTTTGCAATTGCCTATATCAAACTCTAAACAGGTTTTAAATTTTAACTCGTTTATATTTTTTTCGCTCAGGTTTAAGTTACAGTTACGTAAGGGATAAATGGTTTTTATTAAATCTAAAATGGTATGCATCATACCTCCTGATGCGTATGGACCAAAGTACTCGCTTCCATCTTTTATCGGGTTGCGTGTTGGAAATATTCTTGGAAACCTTTCACGCTTTACACAAATAAAAGGGTATGTTTTATCGTCCTTAAGGTTAATGTTAAACTTGGGCTGAAACTTTTTAATCAATGAGTTTTCCAGCAACAAGGCATCTATTTCTGTTTCAACTAAGGTAAATTGTATATTGGCTATACGGCCTACCATTACAGCTGTTTTGCGGTTTTCGTAATGATTTTTATTAAAGTAGCTGCTTACTCTTTTTTTAAGACTCTTGGCTTTACCAATATATATAAGATTGCCTTCTTTATCGAAATACTTATAAATACCTGGTGTTTCGGGAAGCGAACTAATAATATCTTTTAAATGTGGCTGCATTGGTAAGTACAAAGGTATTTTATTTAAAACAAAAAGCACTTAGCTTTTGGTAAACTAAGTGCCTTTTCCGGAGTCATTGACTCAATATAAATAGGTTTATTTATTCATAAAACTAATCAGTTACCTGAAACATAATAGGTATAATCATTCTTACGGGTACTTTCCGTTTGTTTTGCATGCCGGCAGTCCAATCGGGCATACTTTTTATAACACGAATGGCTTCTTCATCGCAACCAAAACCTATGCCTTTTAAAACGGTTGCATCTTTTACTTTTCCCTCTTTATCTACTACAAATGAAACCAATACTTTTCCTTGTATATTGTTTTGAAGTGCTACGGGAGGGTAATTAATTTCTTCACCTAAATACTCATACAAATCGCCATTAAACTCCGGCATATGCTCTACACCATCTATAAAAGTCTCCTCCTCATTACCTTCATTATTACCAGCAAGGCTTTTTCCTCCGGTTGGTAAGGCTGAAGAAGGACCTGATGGATTACCAATTGGTTCATCTATCAATGTGCTGCGCACAAATGAATCTGAAGGAACTGTTCTTGCCTCTGCATCACGCCTTACACGGTAATTTCCATTGTCTGCGTTTTTTAGTGCTTTTGGTTTATATGTTTCTTCTATCTGTTTTTTTTCTTCTTTTGTCGGCATCACAATTACAATAACAGTATCTCCTTTATTGGCTTCATCAACAGGATTAACCTTAACTACATCGCCATGTAATTCGTTGTAGATAACAGAGAACAAAATAATAGCAACAGGTGTAAGAAAGGTGATAAGAAAGCTACGCTTTAAATTAGAAGGATACTCTTTACGCAACACATAAGCTCCGTAGGCTTTGTTTCTGTTTTCAAACACTAACTCATCCAGGTTATTGTTCGGTTGATTAAGTATGTTCATGGTTACAATTGGTTTGTTACTAGCAAGTCAATTGTAAAACGTAAATAGTTGAGTGTATTTTATTACATGACGGAATTATTACATTGGGTTTTATTTTTTGCCTGCAATGCGTTTCATTCCTAATTGGGCTAATTCGTAATCGGGGTTGTATTTTAATACAAGCTCATAGTTTAACCGCGCATTCTCATAATCATCTAAACCCTCGTAACAAAGCCCGCGCATATAATATGCAGGTAAGTAATCGTTAGCCATACGCACACAAATATCAAAATTGGCAATGGCTTCTTTTAAAAAGTTGGTTTCAAAATTTATATAGCCTACGTTGTAGTAGCATTGAAAATAATCGGGGTTGTATTTAATTACCTTTTTGTAATCAATTAAAGCCATTTTATATTCTTTGCGTTGTTGCCAGAAAGTAGCCCTTGCAAAAAAGGCATCTGGTGCATTAGGCCTTATACGCAGGGCGGCATTAATATATTCCAAAGCGGCTCTGTCGCCTTGTGCAAGTAATATGGTAGCCAAAATCATGTGGCTGTCGTAATCGTTATTGTCAAGCTCAATGGCTTTTTGAAAATTACTAATCGCTCTTGCGGTGTCGCCAAGGTCTTTTAAATTAATGGCCCTTAAATGATAGGCGTACCCGTTGTTTTTATCGTTAGCCAATATGCTATTGGCTAAATTTATTGATTTTTGGTGCTCTTTGGTAATGTAATATAAATCGGCCAGTTTAATTTGTGCATCTACAAAATCCGGTTTTAAGGCTATGGCTTTTTCGTAATTTTTTGCGGCCAGTATGGTTTTATTTAAAGCATAATTGGTGCGCGCTGCCATAAAAAAATACAATGGGTTGAGGGAGTCTAAGGTACAAGCATCGGTAAAATCAAGTACGGCTCTATCCATTATTTTAGCATTATAATATTTTGTACCTCGTTCGTAATACAATTCTGCTTTACCCGGATTGTTTAATATTTCGTTTGATAATTCCTGTGCTCCTGCCTTTATGGCTATGGAATCAATGGAACCTGCAGCAGCTTGCTGGTTATTGTTATTAGCACATGAGGCAATGAGCAGTATATTGAGTAAAAAAATAATGGTTTTGTAATTCATAAACTTTTGTTTGGTAATTCAATGAGATACCTCATTTTACAAGTCGCA
The DNA here is from genome assembly GCA_964442045.1 of uncultured Bifidobacterium sp. Taxonomy (GTDB): domain Bacteria; phylum Bacteroidota; class Bacteroidia; order UKL13-3; family UKL13-3; genus JAAFJM01. The sequence continues at coordinate 73,403 of CAYTWI010000001.1, read as the reverse complement.
AAAAAACATAACTTTGTTGCACAAAAAAATAATCTTTTTCAATACCTAAAATTGTAACCTTAAAAACGTCATGCCATTTTACCATAAACAAGGACAAATACCTTCTAAACGTCATGTTCAATTCAGAAAACCTGACGGCAGCTTATATGCTGAAGAGCTTGTCTCAACTGAAGGTTTTAGTAGTTTATATTCACTCGTATACCATTGCCATCCGCCTACGTTGGTAAAAGAAATTGGTGAGGCTTATAGCATTGCTCCTAAAGCGGCTATTGAAAAAAACTTGCAAAACCGCAGCTTTTTAACTTTTAAAACGGCTCCTGAAGATGACTATTTGAAAAGCCGTGTATATGTGCTTTTTAACAATGATGTGTATTTGGCTTCGGCTGCACCTCGTAAAAGCATGACTGATTATTTTTTTAAAAATGCGGATGCTGACGAGGTAATATTTGTGCATGAAGGAACAGGTATTTTAAAAACTGTGTACGGACAAATTCCGTTTGAATATGGCGACTATCTGGTAATACCGCGCGGAACTATTTACCAGTTGCATTTTGAAACGGAGCAAAACAGGTTATTTATTACAGAGTCGTTTTCTCCTATACGTCCGCCAAAACGTTATTTAAATAATTACGGACAACTATTGGAGCACTCGCCCTACTGTGAGCGCGATATAAAACTGCCTGAGCTAAAGGAAACTTTTGACGAAACAGGTGATTTTAAAGTTTTAATTAAAAAACAGGATATGATTTTTCCGTATACTTATGCTACGCATCCTTTTGATGTAATAGGTTGGGATGGTTTCCAGTATCCTTATGGTTTCAGTATTCATAATTACGAGCCTATAACCGGTCGTGTGCATATGCCACCTCCTATTCATCAGACTTTTGAAGGGCATAATTTTGTTATTTGTTCTTTTGTTCCCCGTTTATATGATTACCATCCGCTTTCTATTCCTGCGCCTTATAACCACAGCAATGTAGATAGCGATGAGGTTTTATATTATGTGGATGGCGATTTTATGAGCCGTAAACATGTGGAACGTGGTATGATTAGTTTGCACCCGAAAGGCATTCCGCATGGACCGCATCCGGGCACCGTTGAAAAATCGATTGGCAAAACGGAAACGAAAGAGCTGGCTGTAATGATCGATCCTTTCTATCCTTTAAAAATAACGGAGGCTGCTATGCAAATGGAAGACCCGGGTTATTATAAAACATGGGTTGAGTAATAGCATTTACGCTGAGCAGAAACAAACAGTAATGAAACAATAAAGCCTTTCACAATTATAAATAGCCATTATATTTGCCCGTGAAAGGACAATAGTTAAATTTAAAAACAGACTTATAGTCAATATAATATAAACATGAGTACCGTAGAACAAACAAAAGAAATGTTACCTGAAACAAGTGATTTTCTTCCATTACATGGAACAGATTACGTAGAGTTATATGTAGGAAACGCTAAACAAGCAGCTCATTTTTACAAAACTGCTTTTGGCTTTCAAAGCCTTGCCTATGCCGGGCCTGAAACGGGTGTAAAAGACAGAGCCAGTTATGTATTGGTGCAAAATAAAATGCGCTTAATGTTAACTACTCCTTTGCATTCTAATTCGCCTATTGCGGAACACCATAAAAAACACGGTGATGGTGTAAAGGTATTAGCACTGATGGTTGATGATGCCTACGATGCATTTGAACAAACTACCAAACGTGGTGGAGTAGCTACTTTACAGCCAAAAACCATTAGCGATGCCAATGGTGAAATACGCATGAGTGGTATAAAAACGTATGGTGAGGTTGAACATTTATTTATTGAGCGTAAAAACTATAATGGTGTGTTTATGCCTGGTTTTGTTAAATGGGAAAGCACTTATAATCCGGAGCCAACGGGTTTATTATATGTTGACCATTGTGTAGGAAATGTGGATTGGAATCAAATGAATCCATGGGTTGCTTTTTACGAAAATGTAATGGGCTTTAAAAATATTCTTTCGTTTGACGATAATGACATCAGTACTGAATACTCTGCTTTAATGAGTAAGGTAATGAGTAACGGAAACGGTTATGTTAAATTCCCGATTAACGAGCCTGCCGAGGGTAAAAAGAAAAGTCAGGTAGAGGAATACTTAGAATTTTATGAGGGTGAAGGTGTACAGCATATTGCCATTGCTACTCACGATATTGTTTCGACTGTTAAGCAATTAATGGCCCGTGGTGTTGAATTTTTAAAGGTTCCAAGCAGCTATTATGATGATTTACTGGACCGCGTAGGACCTATTGATGAAGATATTGAACCTTTAAAAGAGTTGGGTATTTTGGTTGATAAGGACAATGAGGGTTATTTATTGCAGTTGTTTACCAAACCTGTAGAAGACAGACCTACCATGTTTTTTGAAATTATTCAGCGTAAAGGTGCAAAAAGCTTTGGCAAGGGTAATTTTAAAGCTTTGTTTGAAGCTATTGAACGCGAACAGGCTAACAGGGGTAATTTATAAAAATAATCATCACCTATTATGGTTTATACTAAAAAAGGCTGCCTTCGGGCGGCCTTTTTTATGTGTATTAAAGCAATTTAATTCACCAAACAGCTCATTTACAAGCAAACAAGCTAATTTTAGAATTGGTGACTATTTTTCTGTTCATTTTAAAGTTAAATGTCGCTTAAACCTGTCACTCACCAAGAAACAAAGACTTAATGGCTTAAAAATAAGCCACATATAATTCCAAAAATCAGCAACCCTACACCTATGGGGTTTTCCACATGTTATAAACTTTATTGTGCTGATTGTTAGTATTCCATGTGAATTTGACAAAAAATTAAAGCCCATTTACTTTTTCAAAGGAAGTTTAAGCATTAATTTAGCAGTCAGAAAAAGAAATATATTTTAATGAGTACAACAGACGATAAACCTATTATTTTAAGCAAACGCAAAAACATTCAAACTGTTATTGATTATTGTTTAGAACAAAAAATAAGTTTCAGTGCAAACCCGCGCGCTATTAGTATAGATGAATGGGAGGTAGAATTAAACATAAGCAGTATCAAAGCAGCTATTGCTTTGGGTATGTTTGTTCGCGAAAATAAATTAGATATGTATGGCATGGGTGAAAGTATTAAACCTAAAGCCAATGCCTCTGCTAATAGCAGCAAAAAAACTGAAACTAAAGAAGTAACTACTACTCCTACTTTAAATGATTTAGTAGCGGCTTCGCCAGCGGTTGAGGAAGCTCCGGCTCCGCCAACTCTTACCTTTGACTTAAATACTAGTAATAACTAATAAGCAATTATTAAGTTGTTGCCATAAACGTTTAAGTGTTTCCCTTTTTGCAAGTTAGGGAAAAGATTTAATTGATTAACAAAACACGGGCACATGCAAGAGTGCCCGTTTTTGTTTTATAAACTTCTGTATTTTATAAGCAAAAGCTTAAACTTGCACTTTGCATTGCTACTCCATGAAAGATTTAAAAAAATACTATATTATACCTGCTACTCCTGAAGAGGTTTATTTGGCTTTAACGGTTGAATCAACTATTATGTTATGGACGGGCGATAAGGCTGAAATGAAAGCGGAACCGGGCACTGAGTTTTCTATGTGGGATGGTAGTATAGTGGGTAAAAACATTGAGTTTGTGCCGGGTAAAAAAATAGTTCAGGAGTGGTATTTTGGCGAGGATAATACTACCCCATCAATTGTTACAATTATACTGCACGAGCATAAACAAGGCACTTCGGCTGAGCTTAGACATACTAATATTCCTGATGAGGATTTTGAAGATATAAAAGACGGCTGGGACTTTTCTTACTTTGCTGATTTAATTGATTTTTACGAAGAGTAAGTGTTGGTTATGCCCGGCATTTTATAATAGCATGCTGCTATACAAATTATTTATTGGGGTGTAAAAAAAGTATGCTACTACCCAAAATTTAAAATACATTTGGAAACAAAAAAACACTTTTTTCATGCAAACTGATACGATACTTATTATTGGCTCAAACGGGCAAATTGGAACGGAACTAGCGGAAGCATTACGCGCAATTTATGGAACTGACAACGTAGTATGCAGCGATTTAAAAAAACCTGAACATACTCCGGGACCGTTTGAAATAATAGATATATTGGATAAGGATGGTGTTTATACTATTATTAAAAAATATAAAGTAACGCAGGTTTATTTGCTGGCGGCTTTATTGAGTGCTACTGCTGAAAAAAATCCGAAGTTTGCCTGGGATTTAAACATGCAAGGCTTGTTTAATATATTGGATGCGGCCAAAGAGGGTTTGATTAAAAAAGTATACTGGCCAAGTTCTATTGCTGTTTTTGGCCCTACTACACCGAGTATATTAACTCCTCAATATACGGTAATGGAACCTAATACTATTTACGGTATCAGTAAACAGGCGGGTGAACGTTTTTGTGAATACTACTTTCAGAAATACAATGTGGATGTACGCAGTATCCGTTATCCGGGCTTAATTGGCCATAAATCGGCACCGGGTGGTGGTACTACTGACTACGCGGTACATATTTACCACGAAGCTATTAAACAGGGTAAATATACTTGCTTTTTAAATGAGCAAACTACTTTACCTATGATGTATATGCCTGATGCTTTAAAAGCAACTATTAACTTAATGGAAGCTCCTGCGGAACAGGTTAAAATACGCAGCAGTTATAATGTAGCTGGTATGAGTTTTAACCCATTAGAAATAGCCGCAGCTATACAAAAACATATTCCTTCATTTACCATTGACTTTGCACCTGATTTCAGACAAGCTATAGCTGACAGCTGGCCGAAAAGTATTAACGATGCTGAGGCCCGCGCGCATTGGGGATGGAAACCTGATTTTGATTTACAAAAAATGACGGACGATATGATGTTGAACTTAAACAAACTTTATAGTCAGTCGCATTAAGAAAGATATAACAAAACAAAAAGGCTATCCAATGGATAGCCTTTTTTATGTTTATTACTTTGCCCTTTTCATAGGAAACTGCATGGCTTTTTCTTTGCCCTGCTGTTTACCGCTTATTTCGGCAACTAATGAGTCGTTTGTAATTTTGGTATAGGTTATTTTTTGCGGAAAATCGTGTGTTGGGTTTTCAAATACCATGGCATTATTGTCTGATTTGGTTAATTTAAACTCAACGGGAAGTCCGCTGTTTTGGTCAGGGATGGTGGGTACATACCATATTTCTTTACCTCTTTGATGCAATGAAATGTACTCGGTTGAAGCGGTATCTTTTCCCATAATAAAATAACTGGCTCCTTTCAGGGTTGAATCATTTTCTTTTTGCCATATTTCGGTAGCGTTCCCTTCGCTTGATTTATTTTCCCAGGTTCCTATTAACCAATTGGCTTTTTCTAACTCGGTATAGGTGGCAACATTGGTTGTTGCTTGTGTATTGGTTGTATTGTTACAGGCTGCTATTGTTACTAAAACAATTAATGTACTAATGGTGTGTGGTATTTTTTTCATATTTTTAATTTTTGGTTGTGGTACTACGAGTTGCAATTACCAACAATGTTTCTTTTTAAAATTGTAAAATTGCGACAGCTTATTCTGTACCCGTAAACAAGGTCGACATTTTTAAATCATCGGCATAAAATTGTTTAGGGCTTAAACCTGTAAATTCTTTAAAGTCTTTTATAAAATGTGCCTGATCATAATAACTGCCTTCCTGTGCCAATGATGTAAGGCTTGTAAATTGTTTGCCGGCTAACATTTTTAAAGCTGCTTGCAGCCTGATAATTTTAGCCAGTTGTTTTGGACTTAAACCAATTACCGAGGCAAATTTCCGTTCCAGTTGTCTTCGGTTTATTTGTATTTGGTTTGACAATTCCTGAACTGATAGCTGGCCATTTAATTGCATGATTACTTCTACACTTAGTTTTGTTACCCTGTCAATAGCAGCGGGTGCAACTATTTGTTGCATTAAAAAGGTTTCTATTATTGTTATTCTTTCGGAATGAGAGGAAGCATTTAACATGTTTTGTGCCAGCTGTTCACCATCGGTGCCAAACAACTCCTGTAATGGAACTGCCCTGTTTTCCATAACACTAAGGGGTAAAGTAGCAAAAGGGATAAAACCATCGGGTAAAAAACGTACTGCAAAAATGCCTGTTGTACCTGTGGGTTCAATGGCTAGTGAATTGGTTATTTGCCCAAACACAAAACACCTGGGTTGTACAACAAAGGCTTCGTCTTTTACATATTGTTTAAACAAATCGCCATAATGAAAAATCATTTCCATACACCCATCCGGTACTATTTTTTGTTTGCTTGGCTTTGTTTCTTTTGGTGCCTCTAATGTCCAGTAACATTTTACAAAGTCTGCCAAATTATTATGCGGGGCGTAGGTATTGTAATCCATAAACAAACCTCTTTATTTATTCTATCAGCAGTTTGCTGTGTACTGTCTTGTCGTTTAGCTGCAGGTGTACCATGTATACTCCTTTGGGTAAAAAACTTACATCAATGGTTGTATTTACTACATCGGTATCAAGCACTTTTTGTCCACTTAAGTTGTATAGTGTTAGGTGTTGTACGGATGCATTTTTACTATAGCTTATTATTCCTGCTGATGGATTGGGAAATAACCATTGTGATTCATTGCTTACTTCTTGTATACCTGTAGCGGCTACCCTGAAAGTGGCAGTGTTACTCCAGGCGGAAGCATAGGGTAAAATAACGGTACGTACCTGCCAGTAATAAGTGAGCCCGGGCGAAAGGTTATTGATAATGGCTTTGTTTTGGGTAGTGGTTACAGGGCTGCCGGTAAATGTTGGGTTGTTGCCATACATATATTCGTAACGATCTGCCTGGCTGTTGGCATCCCATTGTAAGGTAACCTGTGGTGGAGCCATCAAGGTAAAGTTATCGGGTACCAGCTGTTGTGGTGGTACTAATAAAACAAATGTAGTAAATGAAAACGTAGCTGACCAAGCACCGGGCTGTGTTCCGTTTACTCCTCTTACGCGCCAATAGTATAAGGTGGATGGTTGAAAGCCTGAAAGCATTACCTGGTTGGTTGAGTTGGTTCCGGTAATAGGGTTGCTAAAATCGGTTGATACATCAACTTGTATTTGGTACGATAAGGCATTGGCTACTGCTTTCCATGTAAAGGTAATGCCTGTATAGGGTTGTTTAACGGCTCCGTTGGCAGGTAATGATAATGATGGTGCAAGCGGTGCTATGGGTGCTGCTTTGGTGGTAAATTTGTTTTCATAATACCAATCGGTGGTATCTACTTTATTAAAGCCTCTTACACGTAAAAAGTAACGGGTGTTATAGGCAAGTCCGTTTAAGTTTTCGCCTGCTATTTCTTGGTCGTTTATATACCTGTTAATGGGGTTGGTGTATAATGAATCGGTTGACACCTGGTAATGAAAACCCCTGATGCCTGTTGGCTGGCTCCAACTGATATAGGTTGGGTTAACGGCCACGTTTGTTTCTCCATTATACGGGCTATTTATAAATATGGCAAAGGGCGATGTAGTGAACTTAAATGCGGGTGTCCATAAGGATGTATCTTTGGCACTGCGAGCCTGCATTTTCCAATAATATACCTGGTTAAATAATAAATCATTGGTGGCAACTCTGTCGGCCAGCTTGTTACTATCTATTATCATTAACTGGTTACTGTTAAACGAAGCGGAGGTATCGAGCATAACTCTGTAGCCTGTGAGGTGCGAAAGGTTAGTCCAGCTTAATACGGGATTGGTTAACTCAAAGGTGCTGTTACGTTGGGGTGTTAACAGGAAAGGTGCTGCCATGGTACGTATATTTTTATAAAACCATGCGGAGGTATCAACCTCGGTAATGGTGCGCACCTTCACATAATAAAGCTTATTAAAATATAAATTACGCAAAGCACCATCGGCATATTTATTCAATGTATCGCTTATTAATGCTGGCGAATTAAATAAAGGTGTGGTATCGGCCACTATTTCGTAACGTTTTACTCCTTGCATATTAAACACTAAAAACCGTGCTGAGTCAGGACGGATAATGGTATCGGTAGCAGTGGGATATGACAGGGAGGTTGGACCTGCTTTGGTGCTTATGGGAATAATACGCCAGGCAGAGGTATCGTTTAAATGGCCTACGCGTATGCGCATAAAATAGTTTTTTCCGTAGTGCAGCAGAGGCAATACATCGGTTTGCGATTTGCTGATAAAGTTTACGAGCAAAGGTGAGTTATAAGCCAGTGAGGTGTCAAACTGGGTTTGATACCAAATGGTGGTATCGGTATTTAAACTGTTAATGGCGTAAAAACTGGCGGCTATACTTACATCGTACTCTTTACTGGTAATGGTGCCGGTGGGCGATACAAGGGTTGTAAATTTAAATGTCTTTGAGAACGGAATGGTATCAACTGCGTTATAGGCCATACCACGTATGTAATAATTACGCCCAAAATACAAACGTTTTAAAGCCAATGATTGATTGGTATAGTCGTAAAA
>CAYTWI010000001.1:0-64928 GCA_964442045.1 uncultured Bifidobacterium sp. | reverse complement strand
AATACGGTATCGGTTAATATAGGTGAATTAAAGGTGGCTGTGGTGTCGTATTGAATATGGACGTTAGCACCTGTTTTTTTAAACGACAGGGTTAAGCCTATATTGGTGTTGGTGGCGTTCATAGCGGGGCTCGTTACTTCAAAGGAGTCGATGGTTTTAAACGACCAGGTGGCAGACCAGGCCGATGTATCGGTATTGTTTCGAATGGAACGCATTTTCCAGTAATAGCGAGTATTGAAGTAAGCACTATCTAAATAGGTTATCCATAAATTGCTTACTTTATTAAACAATACGGGGCTGTTAAAGGTGGCTGAGGTATCGTACATGAGCTGGTATTTCCATCCTGCACCTGTGAGCATGGTACAGTTTAAATAGGCTTTTAAATCTACATCGGTAGCATTGTTAGCGGGGTTTGTTAAATCCGGTACCTGGGCAGATGCTTTAAAAACCAAAGCCATTAACAGGCTTACTATACTGAGTCGTAAATAAAATAACATGCTGTTTTACTATTTGTTGGGATTAATTTTCTTTAACAAATATAAACCTGCCCAAGTGCTAAACAAGTCAAAGTATTGTATGTTAATATGCTGCTGGTGCACGCCTGTGGCGTGTACCTTATTAAAGAATTACATACTCCGCAGGCTTGCAATAACTGAAATTCGTCTTTAATTACTGTTATTTCTAAAGATTCTTACTTAACTATTTTCTAAATCTAATTTTATTACCCCCCAAATATTTGTCAAAAAAGAATAAGGCATCATTACCTTGTAATATAGGAATAACCAACTCATTATTTTTATCTATACAAGTTTTTTTAGTTAAATCCTCTATATTATGTTTTGATACTTCATACTTAAATAAGTAATCATTTAATGCAATAAGATAACTTGTATGTGCATTACTTTTACTTTTAACAAAGTCTCCAATCAATTTATTAGGAATGGCTTTATTTTCAAGTTTCATAATAGTAACAGGGTAGTCTAATGTGTCTTTAGGGTTACTATTTAACAACATTAATCTGATTGCTTCTTCATGCATAACTCCTAAATTAACTCTTTTGCAATAACTTAAATTTGAAACACTTGCTTTCCACAACATCGACAATAAAAAAAGTTTAAACTTAGTATAATCAATATTAGTATAGAAGTAATCTTTTATCCCATTTCCGTATTCTCGGTAAACAATATTTTCAGCGCCTATTTTTCCAAATACAGATTTACTTGCATAATGCTCATAAGAACCAATAATATTACCATCACATTCTTTACAAACAATATTTTTATCAAAATAACCAGTATATAATTTTTTGCGATTCCTTAAAGAACTCGAATCTACTTCATATAAAAAATGATCATCATTAAAAATTTCTTTGTACAAAAAATTGGGTATAATGTGAGCCTTTATTAAGGGCTTTTCATTTAAACATAATTTACAAATCATGCGATTTCGGAAGTGTATTGTAAAATGTCAATCTTAAAACACCTTATTTACATCAATATCAAAACCATTTGCCTTTAATTCTTTTAGTACAGAAGCCTTCCAGGCACCATCAGGCCCATCAAATGGAGTATAAACAACACCATGTAAATCAGATGGGGTTTCGAAATTTGACGCGTTTTCAACTAGAGCAATTACTTTTTCCCTGTTAAACTTTCCAATAAAATAACCTAATTCAAAAATTACATTTTGCCTTGCTCTATGTTTGACTTTTCTAGCACCTTCTTTTACTGAATAACCCTTATCATCTCCTGATAATAAAATAATTGCCATATCCACATTTGCATTAATGTGAAATTTTTCTAAAGTGGTTTTTCCCTTATTTGCTTGTTCTGAAAGGATTATTGCTTCTAATCCAATATTTTCAATAAATCTGGCAACACTTTGTTTCATTACTTCATTATGACCATGAACAATAAATATCTTCTTTTTTACTACTTTTTTTTTAAACTTATCTTCAATGAATTTTTGCGTTTCTGGATGTAGCGTAATATCAATTGGAATTATATCATGTTTTAACTCTAAATCATCAATGATTAACTCTAATACACTTTCAATTTTTTTAACATTTGTCTTAATAAGATAGAATAGTAGATTGTCTTCTATCTCTTTCATTTTATTAGCATAGATACTTTTGCTAGGATACTCTCGATTTACCAATGCCTTTACTCTTTCAAGAACATTTAGAAGTTCCTCTTTAGTTTCTATTGAGGAAAGACTTTCTTTTATTTCTTTAAACTTTTGTAATATTAAACTCATTTGTTTGCAGTATAACAATTATAAGTTGCCAATTTAAATATTTAAGAACTGTAAAAAAAGTTCATTTGGATTTATAAATACTCTATTTCCTTATTTGCTAATTCTACAAATGGATGTGAAAAACAAAAAGCCCTTGCTGTTACACAAAGGCCTTTTGCTAATTAATAAATACTTCCATGAGTTTAGGTATTAGGAACAGGCGGCTCATTGTCCGGAGGGGTTGGGTTGTCGTTATCAACCTCCAACAAGCCAAAGTTAAAGTAACTGTTAAAAGCATCTTCATTACCTATATTATTAGCAGCTATTATGAGTACACATTTTGTTAAATGCTCTGTCAGTGCTTTTCTATTTTTTTGTAATTCGGTTTGTGCTGATTTCCTGCTCGATTTGGAGGATACCTGCGTATCGCGGGCATCAATATAATTAGTTTGTAATGTACCCAAATTACGAACAAAGTCGGTTGATAAGAGGGCTTTGTATTTATCGGCAGTAGCACTGTACCTGAATAGCAATACTTTTATACCTTCTACGGTAGCAGTTCGGTACTCATTTATTCCCTGCGGGTAAAACTCGGTATAGATAGGTGTGTTTTTACCAAACTTTGATTTAATAGCTCCCTCTTCGCGGGAAATAAATGCTATGATAGCATCGTAGGCATCCTGGCGGCTCATAGTACCTCCTTTTTGCACTGCACTGTTGGTGGACAGCTCACCATAACTGGTCACAAAATCCTGATGCAAACTAATGAGCAGGTTTTTGTCGGCAGTGGGTAATACGGAATTTTGCATGGTGTTTAATCTGCTTAAGAAATCTACTGTAAACAGGTTAATCTCGTTTCTGCTAAAGGTGTCGCTAGCGAACAAATTTTTAGTGAATCTTGCATAGTTCATGATTGAAATAAATTTTTATACAAAAACGTAAGCGAAAAAAGTTTCGTATAAGCGTTACCTGATAATTTTTATAAAAATTATTTTCCGGTACTCCTTCAAAAATGAAGGAGTATAAAATGAGTTAAGGTATAACACCTTGAAAACTGAAGGTGCATAAAACTACTTCATGTAGTACTCCTTCAAAAATGAAGGAGCCTAAAATTAATTAAGGTATGACACCTTGAAAATTGAAGGTGCATAAAACTATTTAATGGAGCACTCCTTCAAAACTTAAGGAGCCTACAATTAGTTAAGGTATGGCACCTTGAAAAATGAAGGTGTATAAAACTATTTAATTGGGTACTCCTAAAAAAATGAAGGAGTAAATAAAAGATATAATTAATCCGCTGCCGGTGCACGCCTGTGTGGCGTGTACCTTATTAAAGCATTGCACACACCACAGTCGTGTGCCAGCGAAGCAGGAAAATATTGCAGGCGAGGACGCCTGCAATGGCAGTGAATAAAAAAACGTTGCAGTGCAACGTCTCTACTGGTAATAGTTGGGGTTGGTGTTCTCACAAACCACGGTATATATTATAAAGCTATACTAAACAGGGAAAAGCACCTCAGTGTGAATTCCAAACTTTTAGCTTAAAATTGACGATAGTAACAACCAAAGACAATGAAAATTCATACCACAATGCCCTACAAACTTGTTCCCCACTTTGAGAAGGAACTAACCAAGGCAAAAGATGCTTTCAAGTCAAGGCATTTTCAGGTTTCATGGCGACACCTTGAGAGAGCACATATCTTAGGACAGCCGTATCCTTTGGCACACACTTACGTTCATCTCAAAATGTTGGACTTTGGTGTTCGGACAAAAAACTTTGCCGAAGTTCTCGGACAAATACCCCGACTAATTTTAGGTGGAGTAAAATCCTTTGTTGGTCAAATTCCGGTAGGTAATACTGGTGGGGCAAATGTTCCACCACTGAAACCAATGCAAATACCAGACGATTTACAGCAAATCATTCAACAAGCAAAAGTAAATAGTAATCAATTTTAATTCGCTACAGGCATGTGCCAGCGGAGCAGAAAAATATTGCAGGCGAGAACGCCTGCAATGGCAGTGAATAAAAATACGTTGCATACAACCTCTCTAATGGTAATAGTTGGGGTTGGTGTTCTCACAAACCACGGTATATATTATAGAGCTATATTAAACAGGGAAAAGCGTATTAAGGTCGCCAGCCAGTAATAATTGCGGAACCTGGGTAAAATTGGTAAACGGCCCTGAGCCGGAAGGTCTGTCAAATACCAATACCATATCGTAACGGGGTGCAGGCCACGGACCGGTAGGAATTGGAGGCAGGTCTGAAGTTTGTGTAGCCGTTTGCTTCAGCAGTTCACTTACAATACAATCTGCCCCGGAGTCCTTTGGTAAAATATTCTGGTGTTGCCATGCAATAAGTACGGTGCCGGAAAGAGCCAGTGCGCTTGTTACCATAGCCGGGTAATCTTTTTTCTTAAACTTTATATTGAGTTGGCTTGCCGGCAAATTCATTTTGGCAGCTAAAGCGGAAATGGTTTGGTAAGGGCGCTGGCTGGGTTCTTCTCCATCTGACTTGGCTGCCGGGTCTGATGCATATATAAAATCGGGCTTGGCTAGTGCTATATGCTGAAAAATATTGTTGGTAGGGTAAAACAGGTTTGCAATAGCTCCTGCCCGCTCCCAGCCCATGGTAACAAGCGATGAATCGTCTTTTGCGCCCACGGCATTAATACCTTTATAGTTTACTCCTCCATAAGTGCCCGGCTTTTCTGCATGCCGGATAATCATCATTTTTGTTGCTCCCATAGTGCTTTTGTTTTAAATTTTGTTTATGTAATGTTTTACTGAATAAGTGTTAACTCAAACGTATTTATAAAAACTTATTGAAACAAGGGCTTGCTTTTGCAACACGCTATTGGCACAATGTAACAGCATACGAAAAGCGGATTTAATGCACTGAAAATAAAACGGATAAAACTAAAAGAAGGGTTTTACGCTTAAGTGTATTACACAAAAAAAGAGTATTTATACTACTAAAAAAGGGTATTTATACTAAGGTTATACAGCCTGAAGGTGTTTTATACAATTATGGAAGATGCTTGCAAGTTTTGCATTTTTCTTAGATTAGCATACGCCACAGGCATGCGCTAACAATGCTTATATGTTTATGTATGAACTTGTGACGCAGAAAACCTCTTTTTTGGCGTTTTCACACCTGATTTTTTTTGTGCTTAATGAGTACTTTTGAATAATCACAAAAACTAAAAATTATGGCAACTATTAACCCTCACATTAACTTTAACGGAAATGCAGAAGAGGCATTTACTTTTTACAAATCGGTATTTGGCGGAACGTTTACAAACGTTGTTCGTTTCAAAGACCTTGGAAGCACTGAACATCCTATCTCTAAAGAGGAAGAAAATAAAATTATGCATATTGCTTTACCTATTGGTAATTGTATGCTGATGGGAAATGATGTTCCGGAATTTATGGGACGAACCAATGAAAATGAGAACAGAAGTAAAATTGTAATAACTGCTGAAAGTAAAGATGAAGCAGATAAATTATTTAATGGGCTTTCGGCAGGCGGGCAAATAGAAATGCCTATTGATGAAAGTCCTTGGGGTTCTTACTTCGGTATGTTCAGAGACAAATATGGTGTTGAATGGATGGTAGACTTTACTGAAAAGAAATAACGGAAAAATATAAACGAATCAACTTAAAACAAAAGAGGCTGTCTTATGCGCATAAGACAGCCTCTTGAGATGAGATAGAACTAAATTTACTATTGGTTTTTAATCAGTTTAAGTACGCTGATAGTATTGTTGATTTTTATTTTGGCGAAATAAATGCCGGGGTTCAACTCATGTGGGGTATTCATATCAATAGTATTATACCCTTTTTCTGTAGTAAATGATTTTGTAAAAACAGTTTTCCCTGTTATATCAACAAGTTCAATGTTCCCTTCCATTTGCGAAGTTACTTCAAGTGTAAGGTAAAGATGATTGTTAAATGGATTCGGATAAGCAACATAAGCAGAAGATGCTTTTTGTTCCAAAGCAACGGGCATTACCTTGCTGTATGAATAATCACCATTAAAGTCTGTTTGTTTAATTCTGTAATATAAAACGTCAACAGCTTCCTTTTTAAAAGGATTTTGATCAACCATTTTATAACTGCGTTTAACGTTTGTATTTCCGTTGCTTTTTACAAATGAAACTGCGTTAAATTCTTTTCCATTAACTGAGCGTTCAATTAAAAATCCGTTATTATTTAACTCACTTGCAACCGACCAATCCAATGAAACATTTTTATCGATAACAGTAGCTCTTACCTGAATCCATTCAACTGGAAGCGGGCTTGTTGCAATCTCATCTGCACCAATATAGGGTGTAACTGTTCTTACTTGACCATCTATATCTGAAGAAATATTATTAACGGGAATGCCTTTGAACGTCATACTCCCGAACATTGAACTGCTTAAATGAAGGTTGGAAAAACCAACAAATGTTACCAATGTATCTTTTGAATGCGCATCGGATGAGCTAACTGTTGTCCATGATGGAATGGATTGATATGGTATACCTCCTACAGATATCAGCGTATCTCCAAGGGAAGATGCATCGGAATGGAAGATGTTATAATCTGATACGAGTGTAGTTCCATTTATGGCATGAAAAGCATAGTGTGCTCCACCTGAAGAGTTGTTTGTGCGCGAATTTTCAAAGATATTATTCATAACTGTATCGTTGGAAGCAGCTGCTCTTCTGAATGCGTATGATGCTCCTGAACCAGTTCCAACACCTGCTCCTGAAATTCTGACTGTGTTAAAATAACAACCTAATGCTGCATTGCTGGCTTTATGAATTCCTGAAATAGTTGGTGTAGTGGTTATGCTGTTTCCTAATGAGTCAAGTCCTAAACTAATCATATTGTTGTATAAACGACAAGATCCGCTGCTCAGCGCAATACCATAAATTGTTGAACTGGCTCCCGGTGCACCTGTTGATACAGATGCAGTACTTAACCCTGAAACTATATTGTTAGAAACAACTGCGTCAACAGCATTGCGAATATTGATACCCGCCACACAAGTATTTACGGCAAACGGGTTTGTATTTAAAAGATTATACACTGTATTTCCTGAACAAACACTGTTAACTCCTGTGGTAGCCATATGAATTCCCATTACTGAAATATTTATACTATTAGGGCCGGTCACTCCATTGGTTTGAGGCGAATAGTTAATCAGATTGGATATGGTATTGTTCGATAAATTATGAATACCTGTTGGGCTGCCGGTAAAGGCAATACCTTGTGTAGACCCGGTTCCTGTTCCACCATACAAATTTGTCAGGTTGCGAATAATATTATTTTTTACATTTAGTGTAAACGAAGAAGTTGCCGAGAAAACGATGCCTGCAACGGACTGAGCCGTACCTGAAGTAGAACTTAGCGACTGAATATTACCGGGAATTTTGTTTCCTATTACATTATTCTGGATATTATAGATTTGGTTGGCCCCACCGTTACTTGATACATTAATGATGTTTAAATTAATGGAAAGATTAAGGGGATTGGATGCCTTGAACCCTCCGAATGTGTTTCCTGAAATACTGAAAGTACCTGTAGATGAAAAATTCGCTGCAATAAGCACGTTCATTCCTATTCCGGATGTTGTGCCGCTGCTATTCAGAAAAATGGCAGTTGTATCGGTTGTTGAGCCGAAAGTATTACTGTCTATATTTAATAATCCATTTGCCCATTGAACGGCACTCCATGCACCTGGAACACCAGTAGATGTGTTGGTTGTATTACACAAAAAGTTAGTAATGGTATTTTTGCTGAAACGGGAGAATGTAAACGCCCCCATATTAAACACATTTGTAAAGGCCCCACCTGAAGCAAGCTGAGTCCATGGCGTACCGCCACAGAAAACATCGCTCCCTCCGATAAAATTGCCACTGATATTCATTCCATTCAAAGAGGTATAGTCGGCATTGGGAATAAAATTAAATGCCGTGTGAGTGGCAGAAGTACTGCGTGCTGCGGTTTGGTAAATATGGTTCTGAGTAATTGTCCAGCTATTGTTACCCAACCCCATCTTAAGCGCATTGAACTCGCTTGTGTTATTCCAGTAATCGTATAGCCTGCAATTGGTAATTACGTTCTGGTCGTTATAACGTTCAATTACTGTGTTTGTTCCCAATGCATAAATCAACGTTGATGGTAAATTGGCAGCGGAAGCGGTTGTAATATCACAACTGTCAATCCGGTTAAAATCATTACCGGTTAACAATCCTGTACTGAATACTACCACTCCTCCGTTTCCGTTTGTAGGGGCATTAGATCCCTTAAGTGTAAGGTCTGTTATCTTATTATAACATGCATCATTTATAAAAGTAACTGCAGAAGCTCCGGCAGTTGTATTTGTATTTTCAATAATCAGGCTTCTTCCGATTGAAGTATTTCGTTGTTTGCCATCGAGTGTTAAATAATCAATCCCGTTAAGTACAAATACTGATCCGGCAATATTATCTCCTATAGTGGATGTGACGCCTGTTTGTGGCATAATCGTCACTGTATTTGTTGCAGATGATCCTCCATTTGCATTAATAACTAATGGGAACGTTTCTGTTGCTAATGTATAACTCATATCAAGTAACACAAGCTCAACCGGCCCTACAAGCACCTTGCCATTAAGATCGGCAATGGCTTGTGTTAAAGTTAAGTAATTCGGGCTCAAACTCCCAACTGTAAACGACCCGCTTAGTCCTGCCTTTACCATGAAACTATCCGTTAAACCTGTAACCGGAAATGCCGCTGCGGAGAGTGTAACAGAAGATGGAGTGGCAGCGAATGCACCTCCTTTGATTCCTACATTTGGAATAGCCGCTTTATCTTGTGCTACTACGAAATATTGAATAACATCTCCTGCATTAACCGGAGCGGTAAGCAGTGCCGGATTCATTGCAAATATAAATGGTGATGTGTTGTTGCTTGCAACAACAAACTTCCATCCATTATCAAACTGGGTGTTTCCTGTTAGTGCATTTGCTTCTGTAGACTTCTTATAATATAATACCGGCTTATTCCCTGATACTGTATCAACGGAACTCAAATCACTGATAATAACTTCCCTCATCAGCCTGCCAGAAAAAACGGTGGTGTCCGCTAACTTTTTGTATTCAATTGAGGGCGGTAACAAATCAGAGGCTGTAAAGCCACCCTCTTCTGCACCCATATCCGGGCGTGCTGAGTTACGCGTGGTTCCATAAAAATCGAACGGAACCAAACCATTGGCAACACCTCCCGATTCACATTGTGTAGGAATGGTCGGATTAATCTGCATATTATAAGGTTGTGTTGCGGTATTGAGGAAAGCCACATTCTCGCTAACTGACGATTTTTCCCTGTTAACCAGACGCACTTTAAACTGTTGAAGTGTGGAGTCAGAGGTAAACCCGTCAAAGAAAATAAGTCTGTTTGCGCTTGGTGATCCGGCAAAAAATAAATTACCATCAGATGTTACTGCATGTGTATTTAATGTATTACCGCTGCGTTGATAGGCGATTGCACGTCCGGCACCTGTGTGACTGGAATTGTTTACAAATATGTTATTGCGGATGTCGTGGCTCCCTATACCTCCTGCTGTTAAATACAAACAGGCTGTTACGGCAGCACCTGTGCTCACATTATTAAGGTAAACGGTATTATGGTATATATTGAGATTCGGCAATCCCGAGGCAACCTGAATACCTCTTATAGCAGAAGAAGAGCCTGTTGCCGGAAGCTGAATATCGTAAACATAATTATTATACGCATTAATGGTTGTGCCGTTGTTTCCTGCTAAATAAAAGGGAGCAAAGCTGGCCGTTGCATGCGTACCCAAATAATCATATACCTTATTCCGGTATATATTCATGGTAAGGCCGTTTCCGGCATATAAGCCATAGCAGGTATTCCCTGATGCGCTGCGTAACCCCCAAATCTGGTTGTCGTATAAGTGTTTGGCGCTGGTATTAAAAGAAGGCAAAGAATATATGGCATATAAAGAACCGGTATTCGTTCCCACCATATAGGATATACTGTTTCCGTAGTATCGTTCTTCGCCAAGCGTAGAAGTCTGACTTCTGATTCCGTAAAAAAAGCCGATTGCATTGGATGTATCATTGTAAAAGGCATTTTCAAAAACATTGATGGTAGCATTCAGGCCAAAGTCCATTAAATACATTGTACCTGATCCGGTAGCCAGTTTTATGTTCGCATAAATCTGGTTCCTAAAAATGCGGCTGTTCACATTTGATGCACCTGCCGTTTGCTGAATAGCATAAAAAGATCCCGTTCCGTTAATCCGGTTACTGTCGATATGATTGGCATAAACAAGTATTGAATCCGCACCACCGGTATACAAAATTCCGCAAAAGTTGGAAGACCCTGAAGTTTGTGTGAAATAGCAAAAGTTAACCTTATTGCTGTCTATAATCACCTTACCCCCACTTCCGGCTCCGGCATCACTCTGAATACCATACATCGGAGATCCTGATGCTGTGGTACTGCTGGTATCCTGAACATTGTTTTTTCGAATAATTATTTGAGATGCTGCTGCGCTACCTGCATAAATACCATGCACCGTTCCGGTTGTTCCGGTTCCTCCCACAACACGGTTATTGCTTACCAACAGGTTATTCTGATAGATGGAATAGATACCTCTTGCAGGAGTGCTGCCACCACCAAAATTAGTGATTACATTTCCTTTTGCTTCGGCACCGATTTGGTTGTTCTGATCATACAGCGCATAAGGAGCCGTGCCATCATTAAACCCTGAGAGTGATATACCGATATAGGAATTACTGATTACATTATTATATAGTTTACAGAAAGAAAGCCCTCCACCGGCCGAAGTAATGGTTAATGGCGTAGTATTGGTTGCCAGATGACAACCACTGTATATACCTATTGAAGACGCATTTTGTTTGTTTAACGTGATATTGCAATTCTGAATGGTAACATGCTGAGGGGCATTTGTTGCACTTGCTCTTAGCAAGGCATAACCCCACTCCATCTGATTAGGGTTCACCACCGCATTTGTATCTATCAAATCTATTCCATCTATCGTAACATAATCAGAACCAGATAAAATAAAAATACCATCTGCATTAGCAGAGGCTCCAATCGGAGCATAAAATAATGGATTACTTCCGGCCCCGTCTTTAGAAAAATTAATGGGTGAAGTTGCTGATCCCGATGCATTTAAAATATATCCACCTGCCGGAGCAATTTCCGTGTAACCAGCTGCAACTAAAAATGTTACGCCACCTGTTCCAACCCCATTTACATTTAAGTCATTAATGGCATCGGCCAGTGAAACATAATTTCCCGGTATTGTTTTGGCTCCGGTAAGCGATTGGGCCATTCCCCTGCTGATACCAAACGGTATCAAAATGCCCAGCAACAAAAGGTTTGTAATTAATTTATTCATTATTAATAGTTTTTAATTTCAAGAGCCAAACTATTAATAAACTATTAAAAAAACTGCTTTGAACCGGAAACAAGGTGCGAAGTGTCGTTTTTTAAGCGCCAAGTGTAGATGCCTTTTTAGCGTGACATCCATGCCTTAAAGACCGGTGCCCGCTCCCTTCCTACAATAACATCTTCCTTGGGTGGCGGGTCAAGCGTTAGCCGCAGTTTACCATTTTCTATGGGTGTAACCCCTTTTACAGCGTGCGCACTAATAATGTATTGCCTGTTAATTCTGAAAAAATGATCGGGGTTGAGCCGCTGCTCCAGCATCTCGAGTGTAATATCAATAACAAATTGCTGCTTATCCTTTTGTACAATTAATACATGACGCCTGTTGCTAATGGTAAAGTAGGCTATGCTGCCCGCTTCCAAAGGTTTCATCATGTTTCCGGTATGAACCAAAAACCTTTCCTGATAACCTTGCTGCAATCCGACAACACGTTGATTTATCATTTCCCCTTTTTCATACAAATGCTCATACTTATTCACAGCCTGCTGCAGCTCTTTCAGCTTAATTGGTTTTAATAAGTAAGCAATACTGTTTACCTCAAAAGCCTTAATGGCATATTCATCATAAGATGTGGTAAAAACAACGGGGGTAATAACTTCAATATGGTCGAAAATCTCAAAACTAAGATTATCGCCAAGCTGAATATCCATAAAAATAATATCAGCCTTATTCTCACAAAGCCACAATAGCGCATCGTCAACAGTATCAATTCGTGCAAGAATATTTACCTTCTGCACCAATTGGTTCAATTGATTTTCTAAATGCTCCAGCGCACCCTGGGAATCCTCAATAATAATACAGTCCATTCTTACTTTTTTAATCTAACAAAGGCAACTTTACCCGGTATATTGTTTCAAGTTTCTCAAAATGAGGAACAGCCCCTGATACTAACCCATATCGTGCAGCAATATTTTTCACTGCAACACCGGTGGACTCAACTTTGTTCCGCCTTGGCTGAAGGGTGTTTTCTACTATAATGTTCTCCTCAAAGATATGTATCTTAATATAAAGAGGTTGTTTGCTACTGATGATATTATGTTTGATTGCATTTTCAACAACCATTTGAAGTGCGAACGGGGGAATTTTCTTTCGCATAAAAAGGGGGTCTATTTCTATTTCCAAACTCAGATTGTCCTGAAACTCGATCTGTTGAAGGAATAAATAACGTTTTACAATTTCAATCTCTTCGTCAAGTGATATAAGTTTCTGTTCTGATGTATTCAAAATTCGCCTGTATAACTCTGAAAAATTTTCAACAAAAAACAATGCAGAATCTTTTCCCTTTGCAATTAAGGATGATAATGTTGACAGACTATTAAATAAAAAGTGTGGATTGATCTTACTCTTTAATACCTCATACTGGGCTGTTATTTTTTCAGCAACCAATTCCATATTTGCCCTTTCAATCTGTTCCTTCTGCAACTGAGTAATCGCATTTTTCTCACTTAATACTTTATTAGAAAAGCGTTGTTTGAGTATAAGATTCCGGGCTATCACTATTCCAATAACACTTAAACTCACAAATATTAAAATCATAAAATAGCTCATCAGGCGGCTCTTCTCATTATCGGCTTCCACCATTTCCTTGGCATGACTTAACCGTTTTATTTGTTCATCCTTCACACCGGCTTCATACTTTGCCTGCATTTCACTCACCTGCTTGGTCATTGTTTCATTAAGCTCTTTTCTCGACACCTCATGATACTCTTTAAAATACTGATAAGCCTTCTTAAAGTCTTTTTTCTTTTCATAAGCAAATGCTATTTTCTGGTATATTTCTGCCCTATTCCACAAAAGTCCGAACTTCTCACTTATTTTCAGGGAGGTTAACAGGTTTTGCAAAGCCAGGTAATAGTTACCCTTTAATGAGGCAACCCGCCCAAGACTCAGATAACTCAGGTATCGTAAATATGCATCTCTCTCACTTAGCTCAAAAGCTTTATTACTGTAATATTCCGCCTTTGCAATATTTTTGCGTTGGCTATATATTTCGGCCAGATTCACGCAAACAATCCCATTGTACCTTCCGTTAGTTTCAAGCGACATTTGGTTGGACTTTTCATAATAGAAAATGGCCATACCCACCTGTTTCAGCTCACTATAAGCCCCTGCAATATTGTTATAATAAGAACACAGGGATTCATTTTTGCTGGACGAAGTATCCCGCTCCATGAATTCGATTGCACGCTTATAATATTCAAGAGACTGTTCATACTTTTTAAGTAAAAAATAGACTTGTCCGATATTGTTGAGCGCTTTGGCCGTGTAAGCAGCAGCGTTGTATTTTTCATACACACGAAGGGCCTGCAGATGATAAAACAATGCTTGCCTGTAGTCTGCCTTCACCTGGTAAATAATGCCCATATTATCTTCAGTGCTTGCTATTAATCTTGGCAGATTATACTTACGCCCAATTTCCAGCGCCTGTAAATGATGTAACAATGCTTGTTTGTAATCCGCCTTAATCTGGTAAATAACACCGATATTATCTTCTGCCCCGCCAGTTAATGCGGGCAGGTTATATTTCCTGTATATTGTCAGCGCTTCATTTGCATATTTTAGTGCGGAGTCCGTTTGAAGTGACTTAAGCTCCCATGCCAACAAATTCAGTAAACGTGCTCTTATTGTGTCCTGCTTAGGATATAGTGCAAGTTGCTGTTTAATTCTTTCCGTTTGGTTGATAATTCCCGCAGGAAGCTCTTTACAGAATATTTTCGTCTGTACAAGCAACAGGAAGAGAATTAATCTATATTTCATATCCCCAAAAATAGAATAATTGTACAAACTTCATGACTTATAGGAACACGTAATAGTCTCTCTTTTTCTTCTACCATTTGATTCTAAGTTAACTAAATTGATTTATAATTTAGTACCGCTCTTTAGGGGGAGGCTAAGACAAAGGTAGCAGAAATGTTCAAGCGAATTCAAAAAATAAAATTAACAATAGTGTTAAGCAATACCGCTCGCTGGCAATGGCCAGCAATACAAGCCAATTTATACAAGCAACGAATTGTAAATTTAAATGTTGTGTAACTACAGAGTATAGGAGGTCGTGTAATTGGGCAAGCTACCAGTATTATAATTGGTTTCTGTAACCACTATGAAGTTACCTGTTAACCGACCCTTTCAAAATGCAGAAAACAGCAAAAACTCTATATCACTAAAGTAAGACCAACACATCCGACTTTGGTCGTGTTTGTGTGGTAAAAAAACAAATACTAATACAACACCAATACTAATTATGGTGTTGGTTAACTGTTTGTAGCCTCAACGAGAATCGAACTCATATCAAATGTTTAGGAAACATCTATTCTATCCATTGAACTATGAGGCCATAAAAAACAAAAGCTAATATAAAAATTAGCTTTTGTTTAATACTATAAAAAAGAAGGTATTAGTTTGCTTTTAAGCCTAATACTTCTGACATTTTTGAACCTATTTCTGCAGGTGAGTCAACTACGTGTACACCGCACTCTGCCATAATTTTCATTTTAGCAGCAGCTGTATCATCATGACCACCAACAATGGCACCGGCATGGCCCATTCTACGACCAGCAGGAGCTGTTTGTCCGGCTATAAAACCAACTACGGGTTTTTTGTTTCCATTGGCTTTAATCCAACGGGCAGCATCTGCCTCGTAGCTTCCGCCAATTTCGCCTATCATAATAATAGCGTCTGTTTCAGGGTCGTTCATTAATAACTCTACTGCATCTTTGGTTGGTGTTCCAATAATAGGGTCGCCACCAATACCTATAGCGGTAGATATACCTAAACCTGCTTTTACTATCTGATCGGCTGCTTCGTATGTTAATGTTCCTGATTTTGAAACAATACCTACTCTGCCTTGCTTAAATACAAAACCGGGCATAATACCTACTTTTGCCTCACCTGGAGTGATAACACCCGGACAGTTTGGACCTATTAAAGTACAACCACGTGATTTGATGTATTCTTTTACCGGAATCATATCGGCTACCGGAATACCTTCTGTAATACAAATAATTACCTGTATACCTGCTTCAGCAGCTTCCATAATGGCGTCAGCAGCAAATGCAGGTGGTACAAAAATAATTGAAGTATTTGCCTGTGCCTGGTCTACTGAATCTTTTACTGTATTAAATACAGGTCTGTCTAAATGTATTTGACCTCCTTTACCGGGGGTAACGCCACCAACTACGTTGGTACCGTATTCTATCATTTGTTGGGCATGGAAAGTACCTTCACTACCGGTAAATCCTTGTACAATTACTCTTGAATCTTTGTTTACTAAAACTGCCATTTTATATTTTAAAAAAGTGTGGGCAAATATGCTATTTTATTTAAATAAAACTAGCTAACAATCATCAATTTTTAGGTAAAACATTAATTTAACCTACAAATTCCATTATCTTGCTAATTAACAAATCTTTACTGATTGGTTTGGTCATGTATTCGTTGATACCGGCATGCAGGCTTTCTTTCATTTCTTTTGGCTCTGCATTGGCTGATAACAGAATAATCGGGACTTCTTTATCTAGTGAGAATTCATCGCCCTGACGGATGTATTTTGCCAGTTCTATACCTGTCATGTCGGGTAGCTCTATGTCTATTAAAACAATGTCGAAGGTTTTTTCCGCTAACCTTGACATGGCCATTTTACCATAACTGGCGGTTGAAATATCAAAACCTTTGCGCTCTAAAATTTTATGCAGGGTGAAACTGTTTACTTCATCATCTTCTACTATCAGAATATTTATATTTCCGGGAGCCTTAGGCTGCTTAACAGGATGCGCTGCATTTGCTTTGGCTGTATCTATTAAAACATCGAAAGTAACGGTAGCGGTTGCCCCTACATTGGCGTTATTGGTTAACTCAAACTTACCTACAAGTTTTTCTACGAATTTTTTAACAATAAATAAGCCTAAACCAAAGCCTTTTCCTATGTTATCGTTTTTGGTAAATGGCATGGCCAGTTCTTTCAGGTTTTTGCCTTGTAAGCCTCTGCCCTCGTCACTTACCTGTAACTGAATGGTAGCGTAGGTTTCGTGTTGGGTAACTTTAGTATCAAGCAACTTAATTTCTATTTTTATTACTCCCTGATAGCTGGCATTAAAAGCATTGCTTAACAGATTTTGTACTATGGTAGCTACCTTTAGTTTATCGGTAATTACATAGGTTGGCAAGTCGGCCGAAATAAGTTGTGTAAAGAACAGGCCTTTTTGTTTACACATGGAATCAAACGGAATAAAAATGCTTTGCAACATTTCTTTCAGGTTAAATGGTGAGTCTACGGCTTCATCGTTTTTGGAGTCGATTTGCATATAGCTCACTATATTATTCATGCTAAACAACAGCTCGTTTCCACTGGCTCTTATACCTCCCAGGTGGTCGCGCAGCTCGTTTATATTTTTACTATCATTGGCTAGGTAACTATAGTTTATTAATGAATTTAAAGGGGTACGTAGTTCGTGGTTTATCCTGTTGAGTATATTGCTTTTGGCTGCTGATGTAAGTTCTAAACTTTTTCTTTTTTTGTTTTGGTACATGAAGTAAAACACTAACACTCCCAGTAAAACCAGAAACAAAATAACAAAGGCTAAACCAAGCAGGATTACATTTTTACGCTGTACACTTACTTTTTGCTCGCTGAGTGTTTGCTTGGCTGTATTATTTTCAACATTTAATTTTTTTATGGTTTCGTTTTGCTTGGCTTTGTAATAGCTTGAGTGTATGTTTTCTACTTCAGCTCCTTTTGCAGCATTGAGTACTTCATGTTCTTCTGACTCTTTCATGTAGTAAAATGCTTTTTCGGTATCGCCCATTTTTTCGTATACTTTGGATAACAGGTGGCAAGCATCTACATATTCTATTTTGTAATTATTTTCTTTGGCAAGCTTAAGGGTTTGCATTGCGTAAAACAATGCGCTATCGTACATATTTAACTTAATATATACTGCTGACAGGTTATAGCTTGACAGGGCTAAATCATTAATTATACCTAATCTTTTATCTATCTGATATGACTCTGCATAGTAAGGAAATGCTTTGCGCGGATTTTTAAACGATATGGCATAAATGGCTCCTATATTGTTTAATACGGCTGATATTTCTCTTTCTAAATTATGTCGTTTAAATACATCAATAGCCTGGCTGTAGTAGAAAAGGGCTCTATAACCATCGCCTTTGTATTTACTAATATTGCCCAGGTTATTAATGCTTTTGGCGGTAGCTACTTCATCGCCCAATTTTTTATTGTACTCGTATGCTTTGGTAAAATAAAATTCGGCTTTCAGGGTATCGTTTAAATCAAAATACAATGAGCCTATTTGCATGTTGGCATTGGCTATCCGTAAAATATCGCCTGCTTTTTCACCTGAACTTAAAGCACCTAAATAATAGCGCATGGCTTTTGAATAATCTGATTGGATATAATACAAATTACCCATGTTTTGGTAGGCCCATGCTATGGTTACCAAGTCTTTTGATTTAAGTGCCAATGATAAGCCAAACAGGTAATGTATTTTTGAATTTTTATAGTCGCCTTTATCTCTTTCTAACTGACCTAAAATTATATTGGCACCTGCCAATCCTTTATCATATCCCAGTTTATTGGCAAGGGTTAAGGCCTGTTCAGCATAAACGCGTGTTTTTAACACATCCTGCTTTCTAAGTATTTCGGCTAAGCTTACGTATATATCAACCAACTGGCTTTCCTTGGCATAAGGAAGCAATGACTCTAAACTATCTTTTTTGTTTTCGCTTTGGGCAACTACTTTCTTGTTAACTGTAATGGATAACAATACTATTATTAACCAAATATATTTATTTTTCATAACTTTATAAAAGCAGCACAAAGTATATAAAAGAAATGAAATATGTAAACTATTTCATGATAAATCTTGTATAAAAAATTCCTGTTGTTTTCTGCTTTAATTCGGGTTTAATTTTAGAATAAAAAGATAGTGCTTAAAACAAAAAAAAACGCCTTATTGCTTAGCGAAAATTTATACCTTTTCAACAAAAAACTAACGCTAAATTTATTGCTAAAAAACAATGGCAAAAACCTCAACTTCATTCTTTTGCAAAAATTGTGGTGCTTCGGCAGCTAAATGGGTAGGCAAGTGTCCCAGCTGTGGCGAATGGAATACTTATGTAGAAGAAGTAATTCATAAAGAAAAAACAGACTATAAAAGTACCTGGAAGGAAAGCGGTATTGTTAAACGCGCGTTAAAGCCAACACCAATTAATGCGGTAGAACAAAGCAGCCAGGTAAGGATACCTTTAAAAGATGGTGAACTAAGCAGGGTGCTGGGTGGGGGTTTGGTACCGGGCTCGGTAGTGCTAATTGGTGGTGAGCCGGGCATTGGTAAATCAACCTTGTTGCTGCAAATAGCTTTGCAGTTTACTAATACCAAAGTGCTTTATATTAGTGGGGAGGAAAGCGATACACAAATAAAAATGCGTGCGGAGCGCCTGCCTTTCAATAATGACAACTGTTATTTATTTACAGAAACATCAACCCAAAAAATTGGCAAGGCTTTTCAGGAGTTGCAACCTGATGTGGTAATAGTAGACTCTATTCAAACTTTACAAAGTGAACTGATTGATGCCACACCGGGCAGTATATCGCAAATAAAGGAAACGGCCGGTGATATGATACGCTTTGCCAAGGAAACGGGTACGCCTGTTTTTTTAATTGGCCATATTACCAAAGACGGAACCATAGCGGGACCAAAACTATTGGAACACATGGTTGATACGGTTTTGCAATTTGAGGGTGACAGACACCATGTATACAGGATACTGCGCACGACTAAAAACCGCTTTGGCAGCACGAGTGAAATTGGCATTTATGAAATGCAAAATGGTGGTTTAAGGGAGGTTTCCAATCCGTCAGAAATATTGATTAGTCAGCGTGATGAGGCCTTGAGTGGAGTAAGTATTTCGGCTACTATTGAGGGTATGCGTCCATTACTTATTGAAACGCAAGCTTTGGTAAGCCAGGCTGTATATGGTACACCTCAACGTAACAGCAATGGGTATGATACGAAACGCCTGAATATGTTATTGGCGGTACTGGAAAAAAAATGTGGTTTGCGCATGGGTATGCAGGATGTGTTTATCAATATTGCGGGGGGCTTGCGTATTGAGGATCCGGGTATTGATTTAAGTATTATAGCGGCTATTGTTTCGAGCTATGAAAACATTGCTATTGACAGTAAAATATGTTTTGTGGGTGAGGTTGGTTTGAGTGGCGAAATACGTGCAGTGAACCGCATTGAACAACGCATAAGCGAAGCAGAAAAACTGGGTTTTACTACTATTTATCTTTCTAAATTTAATAAGCTGCCTAAAAATAATGCTATTAAAATTATTGAGGTAAGTAAGATAGAAGAACTGCTCAGTTATTTGTTTGGTTAATACTATTCATTTTGTTAACAACAATACTTTCGGTTATGTAGTAGTTACATTGCTTGTATATTTTACTACTAATATTTATTTGTATTATATAACAGATGGTACTAATTTATTATTTTTGGTAAATTGAATAATTAAAATGAAAGATTGGTTTAGATACAAATATGGCTTTGTAAATATTGATGATGAAAATATATATTTTACAAGCACTGGTAACTGGACGGAAACTAAAAAACTTCAAGAAAAAGGAATTCAAAAATCAAACAAAATACGCAGGATAAGAATTCAGGCCTTTTTGGTATTTAGCTGTTTGTTAGGCGCTATTATGTTATTTACAAGTTTGGCAAATGGGAGTGTAAACCTATTGCTTTTAATTGGCTTACCAGCATACTTATTTTATATTTATAATTATTTAAAAACGGGTATTGGCGAAAATTATAAATTACCGATACAGCATATAATTTCCATTACCATTGAAGACCAGACAGCGATGATTGAATTTACTTATTTGGATAATAAAACCTACACAGAAAAACTTGAAAGTGTGGAAGAAAAAGGAAAAGAACTATTAGAGCGTATCATCCTAAAAAAAATAAATGTGTAAGTAGATTTTACTACTTATGTTTGCTTCCATTACATGAACAGAAACCTTACAGACGGTATTAATTTATTATCAAAACTAAATGGTAAGCGTTTGCTTAATGCGGCTAAATTATATACCAGCTACTATCTATCAAAAACCATAAAAAAACCGGTGCAATGGGGTATGCCCCTGAGCATGGAAATAGAACCTACTACCAGCTGTAATTTACGGTGCCCGCAATGCCCAAGTGGATTAAGAGAATTTACCCGCAATACGGGTATGCTTGATTTAACTTTATACAAAAAAATAATTGATGAGTTACACCCTGAGTTGGTTTGGCTTATTTTATATTTTCAGGGCGAGCCTTTTTTAAACAAAAGTTTTCTGGAATTTGTAAGGTATGCTGCGGCTAAAAATATATATACTGCTACGAGCAGCAATGCGCACTATTTTACAGATGAGATGGCAAAGGCTACGGTTGAGTCGGGTTTGGACAGATTGATTATTTCTATTGACGGAACTACGCAGGAAACGTATGGTAAATACCGCATTGGCGGTAAAATAGATAAGGTGATTGAAGGCACCCAGAACTTACTGAAATGGAAAAAGGAACTAGGCTTAAAAACGCCTCATATTATTTGGCAGTTCATTGCTTTTAAACACAATGAGCACCAGATACCTGAAATAAAAAAGCTGGCTAAGGAAATTGGTGTAGATGAACTGGGTATAAAAACTGCCCAGATTTATGATTACCAGACAAGTGATACTTTTATTCCTGAAAATGACAGCCTGAGCCGTTATACCAAGACAGATGATGGTTATCAAATAAAAAATAAATTGCTGAACCAATGCTGGCGTATGTGGCGCGGCAGTGTAATTACCTGGGACGGACTGGTGGTACCTTGTTGTTTTGACAAGGACGCAACACACCGCTTTGGCAATGTAAGCACCGATAGTTTTAAAGATGTTTGGCAAGGCAAACAATACAACAATTTCAGAAAAGCTATTTTAAAAAGCCGGAAGGAAATTGACATTTGTACCAACTGCACGGAAGGTACCAAGGTTTGGAATTAATCTAATACATAAACAGTAAAACCAATTGGCAACTGGCCCGGTTTTTTAGGTCTTATACCTTTTAAATTAGGACCATCTAAATCGGTGGTATTTAAATCTATTTCGGTAAAGGTAAGCACACTTTCCGAAGGTAGTTTTGCAATGGCAGTACAAGCTTCTTTACCAAAAAAATTACCTTTTATACTGTAGGTATTTTTTGTGTTTTCAGGATTACCCATCGGGTTTGAAGTAGTTAATAAAAGGGCAAAACCGGTTATACAATTTTTGCGCGCCAAATGGCCAATTTTAGGTGCCAATACTACACGGGGGGTACCTATTTTAAAGAAATTCTTTTTTACTTCTATGCTTTTGTACAAATCAATTTGCTCAAAGCCGTTATCTAAATACAGGTAATAACCTGCTTTCATTTTGGTTAAAGTAGGGTGCTCTTTTTGCTGTTGTTGTTGCTGGGTAGTAAAACTACTTAGCATAAGCAAACTGATTAATATAATGGCAACTTGTTTTATCATGCTGTTAAAAACTAACGGTGTAAATATATTGTTTCTGGTTTTGATGTATTATTAAAAATTTCTTATTTAAACTAAAAGCCTACATCCATGTTCTCTGTAGGTTGCCCCGCAGGGGTTATTTTTTTCTTGGTAAACGGGCTTTCATTGCTTCCAAAACGGTAGCTTAAAGAGAAAGTACCTATCCTGCTTTCGCGTTTACGCATACCATCGTACACAAAATTGGTTCCATCCTGCCTTACGTTAAACTGGCGTATATCAAAAACATCGGTTATGTTTAATCCCAGTTGCAGTTTGCCCTTCATGAAATCTTTGCGTAAACCGGCATCTACCCCGTTCATACCACTGATGGTATTTTGTCCGTTACGCATAGGTGCCATATACATACCGTTGGCCTGGAAAAAGAATCCTTTGGGTAATGGTAAGCTATAAGTAAAACGCGCGTTCCATGTGGTTATTTCTGATTGCAAATCGCTTAATACATTGTTACCATTAATTACATTTTTAAACCAGTTTCCACTTAGCATTAAAGAGCCTAATTTATCAAAGCTATAACGTACTATTACTTCTACCCCTGTATTTTCTGATGAACTGAAATTATAAAAGGTCATAATAGACTGGCCTGTTAATTCGTTCACCGTACGTAAGCGCGATATCATGTTTTCAGTATAACGGTAGTAAAGTGTGGTACTGAAATTTAATTTTTTAAACTGGGTTAAGTAACTCAACTCTACACTGTGAATATACTCGGGCCTGATAGCAGGATTACCTTTGCGTAAATTAATGGAATCGCTATAATCAACAAAAGGGTTTAAGGCTTCCATGTTGGGCCTGTTTACTCTGCGGCTATAGCCAAGCTGTATATCCTGTGTTTTGGTCAATGCATATTTTACATAACCACTTGGAAACAGGTTAAAGTAATCTCTGCTAAATGAGCTATCTGTTGTTTTTGAATTGCCTTCGGTTAAGGCCAATTCTGCTCTTAAACCTGCCTGAAAATCGAATTTTCCTTTTTTGCTGCTAAACATGGTATAGGCAGCATTTACTTGTTCTTTATAAATAAAATGGTTGCTGATTTTTGCATCGTAATCAAACTCGTTTGAACTTGCATTCAGGCGAGTACCCACCTGATTGTTATCGATTAAACGATTGGTTGTTTTTAAACCGTTTTCCCATTTACCAAACGATAGTGGTAACTGGTAATCAACCTGCGCAATAAACGTAGTAAAGTTATTGGTATTTTGGTTGCGCTGCATGGGTATGGGTGCAGGATTGTTATAATCATCAACAGCACTTCTATTGTTATGGCTTATGGTGGCACTAGCTGTTAATTCTGATTTATTTTTTTTACTTGTTTTCTTATAATCAGCGGTAGCATCCAGCGTTAAGTTATCTTCAGTGCTGTAGTTGTTTCTTTTAAAATTGGCGGAAGGTTGTTTTTCATTATCGAAATAATCAAACTGTATATACTCGGGTTTGGTACTAATATTACTGCTTATGCCACCTGAAAAGCTTAAAGTATTATAGTTGTTTAAAAACAAATCTATCCCTGCCCTGCCTGTATGAAAGTCGTTTACGTTATGCCCATCAGATTTGCTGGTAAATGAATTGTTAACGGTATCGAAAAAATTTTGCTGCTCACCTCTTCCATAAAACTCCCTGCGCTCATGTCTGTATGAGTAATTACCATATAAATTATATTTGGCTGTACGGTTGTTTAAACCCAGGTTGAATGAATATTTATCTCTTGTTCCAACGGTAGCCTGTGTATTGGCATTAAAGCCTTTCAACTTATCTTTTTTCGTTTTTATATTGATAATGCCTGCCATTCCATCAGCATCGTATTTGGCGGAAGGATTTGTAATTACTTCTACTTCGCTTATGGCATTGGCTGGTAACTGTTGTAATATGGCCTGACGGTTGGCGCCTGTTAAGGTACTTGGTTTTCCATCAATTAAAATGGTTACATTTTCGCTGCCACGTAAACTTATTTTACCATCCATATCTACGTTTACCGAGGGAATATTTTGTAATACATCGGTAGCGGAACCGCCTATATTGGTTATGTTCTTGCCTACGTTGTATGTTTTCTTATCCAGTTGATTGCTGAAGTCGGTTTTTTCGCTGTTTATTTCTACCTGCTTTAACGTTTTGGATGCTGCTTCCAATTGAATAACGCCTATATCAACTGTAGTTTCTTGTGGTGTAACTTTAAATACGGAGCTAAAAGTGCTCTTGTAACCAATAAAACTAGCCTTTAATCGGTACAAGCCATAGGGTACATTTTCTAGTTTTATCTCACCTTTTTTGGTAGTCGTAGTTCCGTTTATGGTTACTGAGTCGGGCATACGTTGCAGCGAAACCGTAACATACTCTATAGGCTTATTTGTTTTATTATCGGTAAAGGTAGCCAATACTACACCCGGGGCGGGCACAGGCTGAACGGTTCTGGGGTTGCCCGGTTGCGCTAATGCAGTTAAACTAAAATATAAAGCACAAAAGCTTAAAAGTAATTTATTCAAAATGGATAATGGATTTATTAAATAAGTAAAATGCGTTTAGTTAAAAAAATTTTCATAACGCAAATACTTAGTTTTTAGTAAAGGACATATTTTATAACGTTCGTCATGGGTATCGTTATAAACAGCTTCTAATATTTCATACACATGTTTAACGCCTATTTTATCAGCCCACTCAAAAGGACCTAAGGGGTAATTGGTACCCAGCTTCATGCTGATGTCAATATCGGCCATGGTAGCAGTACCTTCCTGCAAAGTATAGCAGGCTTCGTTTATAATCATACAAACAACGCGTGGTGTAACCATACCTACCCTGTCGGCCACTATTTTATAGTTCCAGTTTAATCGGGCTAATGTAGTGGTCAGAAGGTCTGTATATTTTTCATCGGCCATGCTTACTTCCAGCAGGCTCCTGTTTATAAAAGTATCAATACTGTTAATACCAAAGAGAGGAAAATGCCCCCCCTCTTTGGCAGCGTATAACATACCCGCCAAACTATTTTTTACGGCACAAACAAAAACAGGTGTGCTTTTTAAACCTGTATATGAATTAAAGGAATAAGCATCCTGTTCATCAAAATTCAAATCAAAAATTGCATCGTATATGCCATCTTGTGAAATAAAGTTTGTATTTTCGTCCATACAATCTATCTCATAATCAGGCAATGAAAGTTTTTGTTTCAATTCTTCTATTCTTTTGCTGTTTCCTTTTGCCAAAATTTTCATATTCGCAGCAAATTAAATCTAACAAAACTAAAAACCACAAAAAAATGGAAAAGAAAATTATAACCAGTCCTAATGCCCCTGCTCCTATTGGCCCATATAGCCATTCTGTATTAATAGGCAATACTTTATACACCAGCGGACAAGTAGCTAAAGATGCTGCTACAGGCGAAATGATTCAAACCGATATTAAGGCTGAAACGGCCAAAGTAATGGAAAACTTAAAAGCCATATTAGAAGCGGCCGGAATGAATTTTAGCCATGTAGTAAAAACAACCATTTATTGCACTGATTTGGGTGATTTTGCTGCTATTAATGAGGTGTATGGCAGTTATTTTACAGGTGATTTCCCGGCCCGTGAAACAGTACAGGTTGTAAAATTACCGCTAAACGCTAACGTTGAAATAAGTGTAGTAGCCGTTAATTAATGAGACATTCAACCCAAAACTTAGTTTCTATCACTTTTCATCCGGTATTTGTAAATACCATAGGACTGTTATTGCTTTTTATTTTATTTCCTTCACTGGCGGCTCTTAATACTAAAGGTAAAAATATAATTATATTACTTATAACTGCCTTTACTGTTATTATGCCTATGCTGTCGGTATTAATTTTAAAACTAACCAAGCAAATAAGCAGCTTTGAACTAAGAGATAAAAACGAACGCAAATGGCCTTTTGCCATTACTGCTTTGGGTTATATTGTAAGCTTTTATATGCTGCAAAAGGTGGGTGTTTCAACCATTATTTTAAAGTATTTACTGGCTTGCAGCGGTACGGTAGTATGTATTGCCATTATTAATAATTTCTGGAAAATAAGTGTACACATGGCCAGTATAGGCTCTGTTTTAGGCTTATTGGTAATGGTCAATATTTTTACACAACAGGACCTTCGCATACCAATCCTTGTTACACTTTTGGTAGCAGGAGCCGTAGGCACTGCTCGTTTATTTGCCATGGCTCATAACATTTTACAGCTTTTAGCCGGACTGGCTTTAGGCTTTACATGGATGCTTATTGCGCTATAATTACATTTACTATTTACTAAAAAAGCCTTTGTTAAATATTTAACAAAGGCTTTTTTAGTAGCTTATATTTTTAGTTAGCGACTTGCATACATTTTATCGTAGTATTTAGCATAGTCACCACTGGTTACTTCGTCCATCCATTGCTGGTTGTTCATATACCAGTTAATGGTTTCTTCTATCCCTTGCTCAAACTGCAAGCTTGGTTCCCAACCTAACTCTTTCATTATTTTATTGGCATCAATGGCATAACGTAAATCGTGACCGGCCCTGTCGGTTACATAAGTAATCAACTTTTCGCTTTCTCCTTCCGGGCGACCTAATATCCTGTCCATTGTTTTACAAATTACTTTTATCAGGTCTATGTTGGTCCACTCGTTAAAGCCACCTATATTATAGGTTTCGCCAACTTTACCTTTGTGGTACACCACATCAATAGCACGGGCATGGTCAACTACATATAACCAATCGCGTACATTTTCGCCTTTGCCATAAACAGGCAATGGTTTGTTGTTTCTAATATTATTAATAAACAAAGGAACTAATTTTTCCGGGAACTGGTTTGGTCCGTAGTTGTTAGAGCAATTGGTTAATACCACCGGAATTTTGTAGGTATTGTGGTAAGCACGCACAAAATGATCGCTGGCTGCTTTACTGGCTGAGTATGGGCTTTGCGGATCGTATGAAGTGGTTTCTAAAAAGAAACCGCCATCGTGCAAGCTGCCATACACTTCATCGGTTGATACATGGTAAAACAACTTACCTTCCATATTGCCTTTCCAGCAGTCTTTGGCTGCATTCAATAAATTAACGGTTCCAACCACATTGGTCATTACAAAGTCCATTGGGTTTGTTATGCTTCTGTCCACATGGCTTTCGGCTGCCAAATGTATAACTGAATCAAACTGGTGCTCGTTAAATAAATTATTAACTGCTGTTGCATCCACCAAATCAACTTTTACAAAATGGTAGTTGGGTGCATTTTCAATATCAGTCAGGTTTTTTAAATTACCTGCATAGGTTAACTTATCTAAATTGTATATTTGGTAATCGGGGTATTTATTTACAAATAAACGTACTACATGCGAGCCTATAAAACCTGCTCCTCCCGTTATTAATATTTTTCTTTTCATATTTTTTGCTTCTGGCAGCTAGCTTCTGGCAACTAGCAATTTGTTATAATTTATTAAATAAGCCAGCCGGCAACCATCCCGATAACTATCGGAAGCCAGCGGCCTGTTGCTATTATTTATTTACCCGCTAACTGTTTTTCCCAGGCCCAGGCTGTTTGCATACAACTATCTAAATCAAGTTCTGTTTTCCAGCCTAATACGTTGGTAGCTTTATCGCAATTGGCATATATCTGTACCACATCGCCTGCCCTGCGCGGACCTATTTTATAATTTACTTTTACGCCTGTTACTTTTTCAAACGATTGTATAACTTCTAATACGGAGTTACCATTGCCGGTGCCTAAATTAAATACGCTGTAACTTTCAGTGTATTTTTTTTGCTGTAAAAACTCTATGGCTTTTACATGTGCTTTGGCTAAGTCAACTACGTGTATATAATCGCGTATACAGGTTCCGTCAGGTGTAGGGTAATCGTTACCAAACACAGTTAATACCTCACGTTTGCCAATGGCCGTTTGTGTTATAAACGGTACTAAGTTATTAGGCACACCAATAGGCAGCTCGCCAATTAAAGCAGAGCTATGTGCTCCAACCGGATTGAAATAACGTAAAGATACTACTTTTAAGTCGCTGGCTTGTGTATAATCAAACAATACCTCTTCGCAAATTTGTTTGGTGTTGCCATAAGGCGATTGTGCTTTAGGCATTTCGGTATTTTCATCAACGGGTGGATTGGCTTCGCCATAAACGGTACACGATGATGAGAAGGCTATTTGCGTAATGCCAGCTTCCTGCATAGCATATAATAAATTAACCGTTCCGCCTACATTGTTTTCGTAATACTTTAAAGGATTTTTTACGCTTTCGCCAACGGCTTTAAATGCTGCAAAATGTATAACAGCATCTATTCCTTTCCTGCTTACTATAAAATCAGTTAAAGCTTTTTTATCGCGTATATCAACCTCTATAAAATCAACTTTTTTACCTGTTATTTTTTCAATGTTGGTTAATACGTCCGGATATGAGTTATCAAAATTATCAATTGCCACTACTTCGTGCCCTGCATTATATAATTCAACAATGGTATGCGAACCTATATAACCAGTTCCGCCTGTAACAAGTATTTTCATTTATTTAAAATATTAAGCAAAAAGTATTTTGCATTTATAGGGTGCAAAATAATGGTTTTGCTCAAAATATAGCACGGACAGCAGTTTTTTTCTAAAGTAGCATTCCATCATTTTTTTATACATATTTGTTGATTGGACAAAACATGAATCTGTTGCATGGGTAAATTCTACACGCTTTTTATATTACTATTCTTATATGCAAGTGTTTGCATGGCCCAGCAGGCAACTATACGCGGACACGTAATTGATAAAGGCACCCAAAAGCCAATAGAGTATGTTGTAGTATCTATTAACAAAGGTGCACAAACTGTTACTGACAGCAACGGCTTTTTTAAACTGGTTACTACTTATGGCAAGCATACTTTAAAGCTTTCGTTTATAGGTTACCGAACTGAATATTACAATGTTGACCTGGATGAAGGCGCCAATAAAGTTATTACCATTGAGCTGGAAGCGTTTAATAACCAAATGGACCAGGTTGTTATATCGGGTTCGCGCGAAGGGAAAAAGGTAGCCAAAGAAATTGCTTCGGTAAGCATCATTAAACCTTATTTAATTGAAAACACCAACTCTGCCGATTTATCGCAGGTTATAAACAGGTTGCCTGGTGTGCAGGTAGCTGATGGGCAGGCAAGCATAAGAGGCGGTGTGGGCTGGAGCTACGGAACAGGAAACAGGATTGCTGTTTTGCTAGATGATATGCCTTTGCTGGGTGCTGATTTGGGCGATGCCCGCTGGAAGTTTTTACCCATAGAAGCGGCTGAACAAATTGAAGTAATAAAAGGAGCTGCTTCGGTATTGTATGGCTCGGCTGCTTTAAACGGAACCATTAATGTACGCACGGGCTGGCCTACCATGAAGCCTCAAACCAAAATACAGGCTTATCAGGGTATTTCGCAAAACTTTGACAGGAGTTATATTAACTGGTGGGAATACTCCACACAACCATTTAACAATGGTATGTTTTTTTCGCATAAACAAATGTTCGGTAATTTTGATTTGGTGCTGAGCGGCAATCTTTCAAGCACCCGCAGCCACTTACAATTTACCGATGAGTTCAGGGCAAGAACTTATGTAAAAACGCGCTACAGGCCACAATCAAATAAGAACTTAACTTTTGGATTGAATGGTAACTTTATGATGGAGAAATCGGGTAGCTTTTTTTTATGGGCTGATGCTGATACCGGAACACTAAAACAGTTTAACGGCTCCAAGCCTGCTGATAATGTTTACCGTATATTCAGTATTGATCCGCACCTGGATTTAAAACATGGTAACATGACGCATGCCTTTAAATTCCGCATGTACCAGATAGCCCGTTTAATTGATAAAGCACGTTACCCAAAGGATGATGATGCCATTGCCAATTTGTATGCTTTTGACTATAACAATAAGTACAAAATAAATACATACTTCGCTTTGAACAGTGGTATATACACTACGGCTTTTCAAGCAGTGAACGGTATTTACAAAGGCTCGTTTGGTGGACTAACAGGAGCCGTTTACTCGCAACTTGATTTCACTTATAAAAAATTAATTATTACGGGCGGACTCAGGTATGAGGCCGTAGCGCAAGATACGAGCAAGGTAGAAAAGGCTTTGTTAAAACGTATTGGTATTAACTACCAGCTGGCTAAAAAAACCTATTTGCGCAGCAACTATTCTGAGGGTTATCGTATACCAACCATCAGCGAAAAATTTATCAGCGACCGTGTTTCTTTTTTAAGCATATCACCCAACCCAGCTTTAGTACCTGAAAAAGGCTGGACTGCTGAAATTGGTATCCAGCAGGGTTTTAAAATTGCCAACTTTGTAGCCTCATTAGATGCTGCATTTTTTATACAGGATTACGACAGCATGATTGATTTTAAATTTGGGCAACACAGTGAAGTAACGCCTGAAAATCCTTTTCCATTGGGCTTTAAAGCTTTTAACGTAGGCCATGTACGCGCAGGAGGTT
This sequence comes from uncultured Bifidobacterium sp., assembly GCA_964442045.1. Classification (GTDB taxonomy): domain Bacteria; phylum Bacteroidota; class Bacteroidia; order UKL13-3; family UKL13-3; genus JAAFJM01. The sequence goes on along the minus strand of CAYTWI010000001.1, from coordinate 34,169 downwards.
TTGATTTAAGCCTGCAGGGCGAAGGCAAAATAAAGGATTTGATGATTCGTATATTAACGGGTTATACTTACTCTCTACCCGTTAACTTAAGTGCAGATAACAGCCTGAATAGCTATGGCAATTATTTTAACTTGTTTATGGAAAGCCTGGGTGTAGCCAAAGCAGATAGTGGTACTTATCTGCAAAGAGTGATGTTATCTTACCGTAACCGTACTACCGCCAAATTTGATTTAGATTTAACTTATAAAAGGGCCACATTCGGCTATAGTATTTTTTATTACAGCATTTATGAAAAGGTAGATGATTTTGTAATGTTATTGCCCGGTGTAAAATCGTTTTTTAAACGAGCGGGTACGGCAGATATTGTACACAATATCCGTTTTGGTTATAAGCCTAACCAAAACCTTTCGGTTAATTTTTTAATTAACAACTTAACCAACCACGAGTATGCTACCCGCCCCGGTAAGGTTGACCCTCCACGCACTTTTGTAGCGCAGGTAGTGTTTGCGTTTTAGATAAGGTATTTTGTCTACATGAAAAATCCAGTTAATTTTAACTATAAAGCTGCATTTATAAGTATTGGACTTTTTATTGTTGGCAGTGTTTCTACTTTTTTATTTGATGAATACTACAGACAATTAGTGAGGTTTTCTTTCAACTATTTTAATGGAGACCATATTCAATTTACAGGTAAAAATTTCCATCTGTTTCCAAGCAACAGCTTTATTATTACATTTGGTCTTTTTAGTTCATTGGCTTTTTTATTACTAAAATTTTCAAACGCAGCTCGCATCATTCAAAAATGTTTTTTTAGTATTTTATGCTTTTTTATAAGCAACATTTGTATAGCAGCTTTAGATAGTGAAATAATAATTGTACAGTGTACTGCCTGTGATGACGGCATTGTACCATTGCAATACAATGACATGACCTACACCAAATATTTTATTATTAGCTTATCAATAACACTCCTTTATTTATTGATAGCACTTTTGATAGAACGCAGGCAATTGAAAAAGTAAATAACTCTATGCAAACCACACCTATTACAGTACGTGCCACAGGCATCCGCTAGTGGTTCTTACTTTCTTACAAAATTAATTGCGTCCACAAGGCTGTATAATTCTCTACTTTCTACCCTTGCTGTATCCCCCTTTAAAACTATAGAATAAACACCATGACGTCCTGCAAGTTTGAGACCTTGATTATGTCGTATAGAATTAGTTGTTACCATGTTCTTAAACATATTAAGTGTATCTGTTTTTCTTGATGTTAAAGTTAGTTTTTCCATTCTACTGCTATCTTGATAGTAACGGATAGTGGACTTACCCACATATGAACGCTCTTGGTAGCTTACTACAAAAATGTCTGCAACAAGCTTTTTATTGAATTCATATGTTTTTATAAATTCTTCTGTTACGACACGTTCTATGCTAATTAATACATGGTAGTATGTTGTATCACATGTATTGTTTACTTTTAGGCTACCGGAATAATCAATCTGTCTAAAGGAAGTTGTTATTACTGCTATTCCAAAAGTTATTAGGAGAATAATTATATTCTTTTTCATTTTATTATCTCTTATTCAAATGTGTTATTCATTTATATGTTTAACTATTTTGAATTTGTCCACTTCAATGTTAACCTGATACCCATTAGCACACCAAGTCCATATGAAATTACAGACAGCCCAATAAAACTTAACATTTGAAATTTTATTCCAGCCATAACAGGCGTGCGCTAGCGAAGTATACCTGAAATTACTGTTTGATAAGTTTAGCTGTATAGTTGCTTTGTCCGTTCGATATGAAAACCTGGTACAAACCATTTGGCAAATTTCCTACCTCTATTTTGTTACCTAATGGATTGGTTTTATTCAAAACTTCTTTTCCGGTATTGTCTATTACCTGCACTTGTGTAAGGACATTTTGCTCAGGAATGTCAAAGGTAAAATAATTGGAAGTGGGGCAAGGATACAGGTTTATGGTTTGGCTGTGGTTTAAGTTATTTAAACCAGTACCATTTGCTTTTTGTACCATCAATTGAGTTAAAAAAGTTTGATCGCCTGCTTTATGCCCCTCAAAATTAGAATTAAAAGCGCCATAAAAAACTACTGTATCTACATCGGGCGCAACCCATTTAAACGACCACGATTTACTGTCTACCCCTTCTACTCCGGCTGCTTTGTAGGTAATGTATTTGTTATTTCCTACTAATTTGGTAGTAGTAGTGTCTGTTATTATTAGTTCACCTAATAAGTCGCCACGTAGGTTTTGTGGCGATACTAAAAAACCAAATCGGGTGGCTCCTGCTTCTGTATTGGTAGCAGTAATGGTATATGTTTTCCCCGGTATGTACCCGTTAGCCGGTATGTCGGAACTAATCCAATCATATACCTCAACAGCGTTACCTCCATGGCAAGCGGTACAGTTTTTTAAACTATCGCCCGGAGATCCGGTATAACCCGGTTCTGTTCCATCCTTCTTGCCCAGCTTTTGGCTACCAAACGACTGCAAAATGACTACTACCATTAATCCAAGTATTGTGTATAGTATATTTTTTTTCATATAGTTACTTTTTCTGATGCAATATATTAATTAAAAATAACTATGCTATTTACGGGCAATTAATTGTTTCAATGTTAAACGGATACCCACTAACATTCCCAACCCGAACGAAATTGCAGACAACCCAACAAAGCTTAATAGTTGAAATTTAATTGCGGCACCTAAAATTATGCTTAATCCAACCGTAATAAAAAAGAATGCAGCAAAGTGAAAGAAAGATAAAGGCCGTTTCAAAGTAAGTGGATTGTCATTCCAGGTTGGCTTTACTATTTCCCGTTTAAGAAATACTTGATTGAATTTTGTAATGATGAATATTGCTATACTTCCAAAAACAAAAGGCAATAAAACAGGTAAGAATCCATTTTCTTCCTGTGTTGCAATTGGCATGAATAAATTAGGGAATGCTAAAAATGCAAGAATAATAGCTTTAATTTAACCTGTCTTGTTCCAGCTTGTCATTCATTAATGTTTTAATTAATCACACAAAATAAATTCCTTCTGTACTATCATGTGTGGTGTCATTGCAACAGCCTTTTTGTAATTGATGCAAGCCTCCTCTTTTAATCCAAGCTTCCATTGCGCTTTTGCTTTTAACAACAATATATAGTCAGTAATACCGTGGTACTTCATAGCTTCATCATAATTAGTAATGGCATTTTTGTATTGTCCTTTTCCATAAAAAGCCTCTCCAAGCATGACACACAAATAAAATTCCTGCTTACCACGGGTTAACTTTCTGGCTTCATTCAATTGTACAATAGCCAAGTCATATTGTTTTAAAACCATCAACTCCCTGGCGTAATTACGTCTTGCCTGCCAAAATTCAGGGTTCAGCTTAACTGCTAAACTATATTCTTTAGCTGCAATAACAGTAGTCAAACTATCATTGGGGCAACAACATCCTTTTGTTCTATTGCTGGCCGATTCAAAATATTGTTTAGCAGTCTTTAACTTCTTAAACTGATGACATGGATTTTGGGTAGTATCAATAGCAAGCAGGCTATTAGAATAAGCATCAGCAAATAATCCAATCAGTACAAAAATAAATAGTGTCCTTTTCATGGTTGTTTAGTGAATTTTTTAACCTGAACGTACTTTATACTTTTAATGTATTTGCAAGATATTATTATTTACATAAAAAAGCCCTTGTTCATCTTTCAAATAACAAGGGCTTTTTGCTTATAATAATGTATTTATTATGGTTTAATAACCGTTACATCGTATTCGTATTTTTTAGCTACACCATTCAGCTTAAAATTATCAACTACCACATGGTATTTAACATCGGCTGTTGAGGTGGTATTAATACCTGTTGGTTCCCACACTACCGTTTGGTCGCCATAACCATCATCGGTGCTTGATATAATGCTTAACGGCACATCTACGCCTTGCGGGTCGGTCATTTTTACGGTTACAGCCGATAAATCAACGCCTGAAAAGAATGAATTGGGGTTGGTAACACCCAACGACCAGCGGGCATACACCAGACTTTGTGGTATAAATGCAGGTGGGTAAGCAATATAAGCAGGTGCATTATCAGGTAATGGATCGGAAGTGTGTTCAATACAATGCAAAACAGAAGAACCAACGGTACAGCCTAAGCCATATTCTTTAGCTCTTGAAAAAAGCATCCATCTTCTGTGCCCTACTGCTTTGTTACCCGCTCCAGTATCTTCAATCCAGCCTGAAATGGTTCTTGACGAATGGTAACTAGGGGTACCCAAAGCTATATTACTAATACCTGCGGCTGCAGCTCCTTCGGCTGTATAACATTTCCATGTTGATGGAGGTGTGTGGCTTAGTGCATTGTTGGCATACATCATTAAAGCGGCTTTTTGGCAATCGGTAAACCAAGCTTGGTTCCAAACCATATTGTAAGGTAAGCCACAAATTTTGCGGAAATAGTTTAACCTTACCAGTGAACGGTCTAAAGCAACCTGCGAAATAGTACCCGGGTCGCAACTGTTGGTGTTACCTGTCCAGGCCAATTCAGCATCTGTTACATTGGTGGTTAAATACATTTCGTTGTAATCTTTAACTGCTTGTTCTCTGGCTGTTAAACTGGTATTTTGTGAGGTGCTGCCGGTGGTTGATGAGCTTGAATCATCTTTAGAACAAGCAACAAATAGTAGTATTGCTACAGTAAAAGCAATAGGTAATTTATTTATGTATTTCATTGGTGCAATTATAGTTTATTCCTTTTTTTCCAGCAAAGCCGGCTTTATAAATTGTTATCGACTAAAATCGGGTAACATGGATATTTGACAACAGAAAGTGTAGAGACGTTGCAATGCAACATATTGATGAGTATTGAATAAAAAGCGGTTGTTAAGGAACACAATCGCAAACATTGTACGGAAATATTTTCCCGTGTCCATACCCGGACACTCACCCGCCACAAAACAGCAATAGAGTGTTTTCCCTACAAAAAAGAGTACTCATGTAGGGAAAATACTCTTTTTTTATAATCTGTAAAATTTTGCTCCAAACTTCCACGCCTTCTTAAATATATTTTAAAGTATAAAAAGCAGCTTCAAATAACCTTTAAAATATAATATCTCATCAAATTAGATATATTTAAATATTCCCATTATTGCAACAACGATAACACCATATAACAAGGAACTTATAAATAGATATTTTTCGGAAATTTTATTTAAATTCGTTTTAAAATTAGTAATTATTGGTCATTAAAAGCTAAACTGTTCATTTATTTGGTGTTTAAAAAAAGAGTGTTTTCACTACGAAAAAAGAGTATTTATACTATTGTAGATATACAAACAAATATATTATTTCGTATTGCAAATTTTTGGTAGCTACAAAATGAAGCACAATTCAATCAATTTTTAACAAAACATTAAACAACAAAGTAAAATGAAAAAGAAACTATTAATGATGGGAGTATCTCTCCTATCGCTTTCTATTAGTTATGCCAAGTACCCTGTTTTAAAAAGGGAAGCAAACGGGAGAGGCATATTTGGTTATGCCAGCACCAAACAAGAATGGGGAGCTTGGGAAGATGGACAAGGCGGACTTAAACATGGTTGGTCAGTTGTGTGTAATGGAGCCGGATTCGAACATTGTCCGAAACTAGGAGAAATGATAAGGCCGACTTTACCTCCTGATTTTGATGCTACTCAGTACGAAACCTGTATGGATTTACAAAACTATGTGTATGATCAGGTGGCAGCAGGGGTAACCAGGGGTGGTAAAGCGGTAAAGGTAAAAGTGGAGGGAGAGAGTACCACCAGACTGTATGAACTAAGCTGGGATTTCAGTAACGGTAACGAAACTTATACCATCACCAGAGATGATATAAGCTTTGTAGCCAATTAATTACCATTATTCAATTACACCATTGTGAACAATAGAAAACCTTCCATTTTGAGTTTACAATGGTGTTTTATATAAAAACATATGCATTTAAATAAATATACACAAACCTTGTTTGTGCTCTTTTTTAATACGCTTGCTTTAAGCCTGCTGTTGGCTACTGCCAAAGCACAACCCATAGCAGAAAAACATTTTACCCAACTGCTCAAATTTGACAGTTTGGTATTTATTGATGCGGCCACCATGAATGGCTCCAGTAAGGGCCCTAAAACAAAAGTAATTGGCGATACGTGTTACCTTAACTTTTATGACCGGGAAATGAACGGTGATACTTTTATACTGGTAAAAATAAACGTACATAACAAGCTCTTTTCAAAACAAAGCTTTGTAATTAACGGCCTGCATTTGTTAATGGAAGATGGAAGGGTAATTGTAAATGATTTTGATATAAGCCCTAAACACCTGGCCTTATTGGTTGATGGAACCCTTTTTATTCACGCTTTGCAAAGCAATAAAACAAGCAAGGTGAATTTCGATGCCTATTCCGGTTATGAACAAGTCAAATTGTTTTCATCTTATCTGGTATTAGCCAAATCGTACGATACCTATAACCCTTTCAGGAAAATAGTTAAAACAGAAGTGGCGCTGTTTGATTTAGCCACACAAAAAATAACCACGACTATTCAGCCTGTTGTAAACGATATAGAACTAACCCGCTTGCCTGTAAAACCCATTACTTTTTTTAACAATCAAATTATAGTAGCGCAAAACAACAGCTATAGTTTTACAGTGTATGATTCTTTACTTAATATAATACAAAAGGTGACTGATTATAAAGCTTTAAAAAATACTTACAATACCAAGAAACTACACAAGCTAAATGGAAGAAATAGTGCTAAGCTTTTTTCCTATTTGGGTGAAAACTTTTTCAAATACGGTTTACTGGAAAGTATAAAGCCTGTTAACCAAAATACTTTTGTGGTGCGCTACCATAATGGTGATAGAAAGTATACGGATTGCCGCCTGCTGGATATTTGGCAAAAGGACAGTACTGATGGTGAATATAAATTTACTGGCACCACTTACCTGAGTGATTATATACAACACATAAACAAATTAGTTAAAGACAGCACTTTTATATTTAACAAGGATAATTACATTGAATATACCGAAGACCGTATTTACTGGCAAAACAACAAAATGGTGCGGGTAAGCACGGGACAAAAAGTATATCCTTTGGGCTACAACCCAAAACAGCTTAACGGGGTAAAAAAGGAATTATACATCAAAAACAAACCCGTAGTATGTGTTTCATTTTTTAATGTAATTTACTAATGTATAAGTATCTGTTTTTATTATGGGGGCTTGTTGTGCTTACCTGTATTGGCCATGCCCAAAACATAAAAAAAAGCTTTGAAAGCTTTACTTATTTAAACCTGCAGGGCGATACAGTAAAACCTTTGCCTGCTAAAAAGCGCATTTATATATGTGTAGGCTCTAACTCATGTGGTTTGTGCTTTTTTCAACTCGAAGCATTTTTAAACAAGTTTGATACAAGCCAATTTGAACTGGCTTTATTGATACAATCAACGCATAACAATAAGTATTTGGTACAAAGCAAAAACAGCTTTATTCAAAAAATAAAAACGGTTTACCATATACCAGTTAGTAATGATTACATACAGGACTGCAAAGAGGGTTTGTTTAAACGGATTAAGGCCTGTGGCAACCCGGCTATTATTGTAGCCACTAAAAATAATGAGCACATTGAACTGATTAAGTATAAAAAAGTGTTTACCAATAATGGTGAATTATCGGCCTACTTTAAAACACGTATTAGTATTTTTTTAAAATAGTAAAACAAACTTATTGCTTAACTATTTTATGGGTAAACACCGCAGTGTTTTGGCTTAAGAGCAACATATATACACCGGCAGGAAAAGCAGATAAATCAACAACAGTATTAGTGCCTGTTGTTTCATAAGGCAATGTATATATCTGGCCAATGGCATTTACCATTTGTATATAATCTATCTTATCTGTGCTTACAACCAATTGTGAAGTAACCGGATTTGGATAAGCTTGTATATTATTAGCTTCCAAACTATTTTGAAAACCAGTGCTTATACGGGTATTGGCTACTACTACTTTGCTGGTACTATCTGTACTATTACAATAATGTGTTATCAGCTTTACGGTATAGCTGCCATTGGCTGCGTAAGTGTGTACAGGGTTTTCATCGGTTGAGGTACTACCATCGCCAAAGCTCCATTGGTAGCTTGTAGCACCGCGTGTTTGGTTTTGAAAACTGACTAAATTATTGGCTGCCAAGGTAGCCTTAAAATGGGTGCCTATACCCCAATTCAATAAACTATCAAACATAACGGCTTTTACGGCTGCACGTATATTGGCGGCATCGGTAACACTCAATGTAAATTTATTGGTAATGCTTAAAGGATTTTTTTTGAATATGGCGGTATAAAAACAACAGGCTGCGGCATAAGTACCTGCTTCTGAAGGATGGCTTTCATCGGGCTGAAACAACTCTATATTGGGGTAATTACGCCTTATGTAACGCCACACGGCTCCTACCGGTGAGGCTAAAGCTTTTAAGCTATCTACCACTGTCATATAATTTAACTGTATGGCGCTATCCATTTGGTAATAGTTGCGAACTATAAGAGTATCTATTCCACATTCAGATTCTGGACACCAATATTGATCGCCATTTTTTCTACCCCAGGTTATATAAAATACGGTTTGCCCGCAGGGGCTGTATGTTTTACGCAAGCTGTCAAGCAGGATGGCAGAAGGAATAGAATTTATAAAAGTATAATATGCATAAGCCAAGCTTTGGTCCTGTAATATGATATAATCCCAACCTGGTTGTTTTATTTTGGCCAGTGCCTGTGAATCTTGCACATGGTTGCCTAAATAATAACCGCCCTGCGCATAACTATCTACGTTAATGGTATCGCGGTTGTCTCTGCATATATTGGCTAATGCCTGTGGCAGACTATTGCCATAAGTATAACTATTGCCTATAAACAATATTTTTTTGCGGCTTTGTGCAAACAGGTTTACACTTATTATGCTTACAAGTATAAAGAGGGTAGTTGTTTTTTTCATGCAGTGTTTATTGCTTGTGTTGCTTAGACCGTTGCTAATACAAAATAGTTGCACCGCCTGAATTAATAGGATAATAATTAATAAAAAATGACCGACATTACTGTCGGTCATTTTAATAAAAGGGTTTTTATTATTGGTTTAGAAAAGGATTACTTTTTTTACTTCAGCTCCTTTGGTAGAGCTTATATTAATATAATAAACGCCTTTTGCTTCGTTGCTTAAATCAAGGGTTAATTCGTTGTTATAAGCACCGGCTTTCCATGTTTGTTTGCTTATGGTTTTACCTACCATATTGATTACGTTAACTTCAAAATTTTGCACTTCGCTGCTACTATAACTTAAATTAACCAATCCGCTGCTGGGATTAGGAAATGCCTGTATGGCTAATGTTTCGAATTTGCTTTCGGCTATACCAATGCTGCTTATTGTTTTTTTAATGGCTGCATAGGCATTTATTTTTCCGGCTCCCCAGCGGCTTGAGTCTGGAATGGGTTTGGTGTAGGTATCTTTATAAGCGGTTTGAAATAGAATACCTTTTAAAAGATTGGGTGTTAGTTTTGGATTGGCTTGTAATAAAAGAGCTGCAATACCACTTACCATTGGAGATGACATGGATGTTCCACTTGCTTCGGCATAATAATAGTTGCGGTTGTTTTTAGGAAAATTATATATCAATACGCTTTGTGCATAGTTGCTTCCGCCTAATGCATAGGAAACATCGTACGAGTTAACGGATGAACCAATGGTCATTCCGGGTGCGGCTATATCGGGTTTAATGCGTCCGTCAACGGTTGGACCTTTGCTGGAGAAAGGTGTAATTTGCCCTGTGAATGCATAACCTGAATAACTTTGGTTTGCACCTGCCACATTTTTAAATGCTATTTTTGATGCATAAGCAGCTACTGTAACAGCTGCGTGTGTACTGGCCATTTCGCCTAAAGTATAATTGCTGTTACCGGCTGTACCCCATGCAAAACCTCCGTTTGTAAATGCACCATAATAACCGTTGTAATCATTTACAAAACCTTGCCACATATGCACAGTACCACTTGTTGCCAACAGGCTTACACAAAACCTGTCAACTGTTTTGCTAAACACATCAATTAAAATATGAGGCTTGTTATTGTAGTCGGCATTTTTGGTGGTAATGGTTAAAAAGCAGGTATCGTTTTTGGAACCTACCAAAAAGGTATCGAGTGTGGTGTTGTTTAAACAAATAATGTTGGTTACGCTGCTGGTTGTTGAATCTTTAAACAGGCTTACTTTTAAACAAAAGGTTTTGCCCACTTCTCCCCAGGCATCAATCCAGTTGCGTTTTTCACCGTTAATGGTTGGAAAGGTTACAAATGTATTTAAGGCTGTATCTGTGCTCGAAAATGTTTTTTGTATGTGTATGTTTTCATCGCCATTATTACCTGCCGATAGTACAAATATTTTTCCTTCGCCTGTTATGTTATTGCATGCCTGACTAAACAAGGAAGAGCCATCGTTTGGACCAATTGAATTACCCCAGCTTAAATTTACTACGGCTGGCTTACCTACTGATTGGGCATAGTTGTAAATATAATTCATGCCATCTAAAATGCTGGCCATACCTGAGGTTTTCCATTCGCTTTTTTCGGGTTTGATACCTACAAAAACCAAATCGCTCTCGTAAGCTACTCCCCTGTATTTTTTATTGGTTCCGTAACCAGAACCTGCAGCTATACCTCCTACGTGTGTACCATGTGAAAAGGAATTTACTTCATACCCTTTGGCTAACATAGCAGCTGTATCAGTCAGTTCATTTCCATAATTATAACCGCTTGGGGGCGTGCCATCATTGTGTTGCTCCCATACACGCTTTACGCGCAAAATAGTCCCGGTGGTATCGTAAAATGTTGGGTGTGTATAATCAAAACCGGCATCAATAATACCTACTACCACGCCTTTGCCTGAATAAGCCAATGGCAGGTTTATACCATTTTGTACGGAATCAACCCTGGCTGATCTGTTGGCAGCATCCAGTAAACTTACTATTGGTTCATCCAGTTGTATATATTCAATGTTTTCTATTTCAATAAAATTTTTTATTTGTGTTACGGGTATTTTTACTGTCCAAATATTACCTGCTTTGGTACCTACCAATGCTCCTAAACGGGTAATTGATTTTTCCTGTAAAGCATCATTGGTTTTTATTAAGGCACCTATATAGTTGACTCCGCCTGCTTTTGATAACACTATATTTTTATTGGTTTCAATGGCTTCGTTTTTATGGAGCAACTGCATTAAGTTAGCCGACAACTTTTTATTGTTACCGGTTTGTGCATTTGCATATAGCGTTGCAAACAATATAAGTATACATGGTAGAAACTTTCTTTTCATATCTATTTTTTAAAACTTTTATAACTACGAATATTATAAATATTATTGTTAAAGCAGTAAGTTACATGAATTAAAATAAATCACACTTTTACAATAGGCAATACCCTTTGCAGGAATTTTTAAAGCCTGGTTGCTTTGTTGATTTGAATCAATGAATAATGTAATATTTATAATTTGCAATTTTTAAGCCTTCAACTACTTTTGTAACTTTAATTTTATATAATGCCTGTACTCATTTTTTTTGTATCTCATTGGTACTTATCTCTTTTTTCGCAAACATTTTATTTGCACCGTTATGCTGCCCATAAAATGTTTACCATGAATAAATTCTGGGAAAAGTTCTTTTATATTTTTACTTGGTTTACACAAGGTGCTTCTTACCTAACACCGCGTCCGTATGCTATTATGCACCGCATGCACCATGCTTATAGCGATACCGAAAAAGACCCGCACTCTCCTCATTTTTTTAAAGAGGTAATAAGCATGATGAAATATACTTACCATATTTTTAGTGGTATTCATAAAAACAAATTTAAGTTTGATGTAAAGTTTGACCGCAACTTTCCGGAATGGAAAAGCATTGACTGGATGGCTAATACCTGGACCAGCCGTATTTTATTCAGTGTCGGTTATATTGTGTTTTACGTATTTTTTGCTACGCAATGGTGGATGTATTTATTATTACCTATTCATTTTTTAATGGGCCCTGTTCATGGAGCTATTGTAAATTGGGCTGGCCACAAATATGGTTACAGAAACTTTAATGAAAAGGACCATTCTAAAAACACTTTGATTATTGATTTCTTAATGCTGGGTGAGTTATTCCAAAACAACCACCACCATGCAGGCGCCAAGCCTAACTTTGCTGCTAAATGGTGGGAGTTTGACCCTGTATACCCTGTTATCATTCTTTTAGATAAGCTTAGGATTATACAACTGGTCAGAGCCAAATAAACAAAAAAGCGATTGAAAATAATTCAATCGCTTTTTTTATTTGATATGACGTATAAATTTTTAGGCCATTAAGCCCATTTTTTGCTTCACTAAATTTAAAATCAACTCCAGTTGCTCTTCATGGGTCATGTGGCTATTGTCAATTTCAATAGCATCTTCTGCTTTCATCAATGGCGAATCGTTTCGGTGTGAATCAATATAATCGCGTTTTTCTAAATTGGCTAATACTTCTTCAAGCGTAGTGCCTTTTCCTTTACCGGCTAACTCTGCAAACCTGCGCTGAGCTCTTACATTAGGGTCAGCCGTAATAAATAACTTTAATTCGGCATCCGGGAAAACAACAGTGCCTATATCGCGGCCATCCATTATTACTGCTCTTTCTTTGCCTAATTGTTGTTGCTGTTTTACCAAAAAGCGTCTTACTTCACTAATTGCACTTACATCGCTTACATAACCTGCTACCCTTGGGTTTACCCTGATTTCATTTTCAATGTTCTCGCCATTTAAAAATGTTTCCTGTTGTTGGGTTTCGGTATTTATTATAAAGGTTATAAAAATATTATTCAGTGCTTTTTTTACCTGCTCTATATCCTTAAAATCGATTTTATTCTGTATAAAGTATAAGGTAACGGCCCTGTACATAGCACCGGTATCAACGTATTTATAGTTTAAGGTTTTTGATAACTCTTTAGCAATAGTGCTTTTACCACATGACGAATATCCATCTATAGCTACAACAATTGGTTTCATTCTTTCTTCTTTTTATAAAACTCTTGCAAGTTAGTAACAATTGTGAAATGATTGGTAGCATTACCTGAATAAAAAGATGCACTTCCGTACGAAAACATAAATTTTCGCACTTTTAAACCAAAACCCCAGCTAAATCCGGCCCAGCTTCTTGCATCGGGTAAGGCCAGCTCTCTTCTTCTTAAATCGTTGTAACCAAAACGCAACATAAATCCTTGCCCAAAAACCAATTCTGTATTTACAATCAAATGGCTCATAGCAAAACTTAAAGCATTAAAATCTTCCTGTATGGGCAAACCGGTTACCAAATCGACATTACGGCTGTTTTTTGCCGGATTCTGGTACAACAAATCGCCAATTTTTTGTAAGTCGTGGGCAATTACAGAAATACGTAAAGGGTTGTGTGCAAATTTTTTGCTAAAACCAAGTTGCAGGTTTAGCGGGTATTGCTCGCGCGAAGTACCTGTATAGGTAGTTAGCTGGTAGCCAACATTATTGGCTGCTGCGGTTACTAAAAACAAACTATCGCGGCTACGGTAACTGGCTGCTACATCGGCTGCAAAGCCTATACTTGTATAGCTTTCTAAAGTGGAATAAACAAATTTGGCTGTGGCGCCTATATTCCATTTATTCATAATACGCGATGTACTTAAATGAAATGCAAAATCGTTGGCAGCAAAAGAGCCTAAGCTGGTATTGTCTATATCTTTTTTATCGAATGTACCATAGTTTAAATACTGAACGCCAACCATTAAAGGTCCGGCCGATTTGGTATTAAAAGCATATCCGAAATAGCCTAAACCCATATCGGCCACATAACGCTGGTAGTTCATAGTAAGCTGTTTATCCATTCTAGCAGTTAATAGTGATGGATTCTGTATTACTAAACTGGCATCATTATCAGGAGTGGCAATGGCACTTCCACCCAAGGCAGCAATACGTGCATTTGCATGCATATTTAAAAACTCGAAGGAGCCTATGCCTCCGCGTTGCGCATTAACCATTGAAGATATTACTAAAAAATAAATTAAAATACTTTTTTTCATGTTTCTAATACAGTGCAATTATAGCTTTTATGCTAACTACTTTTATTCTTTTTTAGTGTAAAAAAGAAAATGATGTTTACAATTACTTAATATTGGAAAGTTCATTTGAAAAACTAGATTTGTCCACCTATTTACTAACTATTTTTATGTTTGGATTAGACCCAACTATTACATTTTTACTTATTCTTTGTTTAGTGGCTGCCTGTGCTTTTGAGTTTATCAACGGCTTTCATGATACAGCAAATGCTGTTGCCACAGTTATTTACACCAATTCTCTTAAACCATGGGTAGCCGTTGTTTGGAGTGGAATCTGGAATAGTGTTGGCGTTTTTGCCGGTGGTATTACGGTTGCAATGGGTATCAGCAACTTACTTCCTATTGAAGTTTTAGTTGACCCCAATATTTATCATAGCATTGCGCTCATAATGGCGCTATTGCTTACTGCCATTATATGGAACTTAGGTACGTGGTATTATGGTATACCTTGTTCAAGCTCACATACTTTAGTTGGCAGTATATTAGGCGTTGGCTTAGCTTACTCATTTATTGCCGAAAAAGGTGGCAATTTTGTAAATTGGAGCAAAGCAGGCGATATTGGTTTAAGTTTATTGTTATCTCCACTTATTGGTTTTAGCTTGGCTATTTTGTTAATGTACATTCTAAGAATGTCTATTAGAAACAAGGCTATTTTTAAAGCACCAAAATCAAACGATCCTCCTCCATTCTGGATTAGAATGATTTTGCTTTTAACCTGTACAGGTGTAAGCTACAGCCACGGTAGCAACGATGGACAAAAAGGTGTTGGCCTGGTAATGCTTATATTAATTGCTATTGTTCCTGCTTATTTTGCTATTAATCCTAAAATAGATATTGGTAAAGTAAAACAAGGTATTGTAGTGGTTGATTCTGTAATGGCTACTGCTTCGAGAAATAAAATGGCAAAAGAAGATAGTTTAGAGGTGGCAAAAATTCAAGAAATATCTTTTTCACTTTCTTCTAAACTTGCTACTTCTGTGGACTCCTTATCTGTTGAAGATAAATTTGCCATCAGAAAAGGGGTTATTAAATTAGGTAAAGAAGTTGAAAAAATACGCTCGAGTAAAGAAATAACATTAAGCGAAACGGATAAACTCAGTTTGAAAACGGCCGTAAGCAATATAAAAGGTATTACAGAATATTCTCCAAAATGGGTTATTTTAATGATTTCTATATCGTTAGGATTGGGTACTATGGTTGGATGGAAACGTATTGTAAAAACTATTGGCGAAAAAATTGGCAAACAACATTTAAGCTATGCGCAAGGCGCAGCTTCTGAGTTGGTAGCTGCCAGTACTATTGGTTTGGCAACCGGTTTAGGATTACCTGTTAGTACAACACAGGTATTATCATCGGGTATAGCTGGTAGTATGGTGGCGAGTAAAGGTATTAAAAACTTACAGGGTAAAACTATTAAAAACATTGCTATTGCTTGGGTTTTAACATTGCCTGTTACCATTGTTTTGGCAGGAGGGTTATTCCTGTTGTTCAGAGCTATGGCCGGATAAACAAAATATTATCTATAAAAAAAGCCATTTAATCATTGAGATTAAATGGCTTTTTTGTTCAATTATTTACTAAACAATGAACGGGCTAAAACCTGAATTGTAGCCTGCATGTAAAAACATCATCCATTAGATCTTTTGTGTAGTTGGTGAGTTTGGTACTTTCATTGGTTATCATATCATACCACAATACTAACTTCACATTGCTGTCAAAGTAATTAATAAAACCGAAGCCTAATGTTGAGTATTTAATATCCGCTGCTGATGTTCCTGCTACCCCTATATCATTTCCGGCTAATTTGGTATTGGGATCATACCAATCATATTTTACTGCTATTTGGTATTTTTTACTTACAATGTTTTGTAAGAAATAAATAAAAGCACCATCGAAATTACGCTGGTACATGGCTGCTGTTGGCAATATATTAGGGGTTTCACTGCTTGCTGCAGTAGCAGTTTGTATTCCGTTCCAATATTCAAAACGAAACTCTGTGTTTCCCCACCCATGGCTGTATTTAACCTGAAAATCAACTCCCCAATAATGGCGTGGCATTATTTGTCCGCTCCAGTTTTTTGATGAGTCGGCAATAAATGTTTTGAAACCATTGGCATCATTACCCATTTTATACAATACTTTATTGGTGCTTACAAAACCTCCATATAAACCTGACATACCTCCTGAAACAGTTACATTTTTAAAAACAGGATACGGCTTTAACCCTACTCTACCTATTATATCTTTTTCATTATCGAACTCGCTTGCCGGAATGGCTGTTTTCACTGTTAATGAAGATAAGCCCTGCCCATTAAACAAACCAACATCGGCTTTCAGGTAATACAATTTACTTGTTTTTTTTCGTGGATCAAATGAAACCATGGCTCCTAAATCACGTTCTACTTTAACCAAGGTTTGTGACATACGGCCTCGCTCAGGGCTTTCTCTATCAGCACTTCCCAGGTTCACTTCGTAACCAAATGGCCGTGCAAAAATACCTGCAGTAACGGAAAATAAATTGTATTTGGTATCGAAAACACGTCCCCAGAAATCTCTTACAAAAGCGCCCTTATCGGTAATATCGTATTGAAACACAAAGTGTACTTTTGGCATAGCCTGGCTTGTCAACTTTAAATAATCCATTCTTATACGCCCTCTTCTAAGCAAAAACCTATTATCGGACAAGCTATCAAAACTACCACCTGCAAAACCAATGGCTCCTTTATTTTCAGCCATTTGAAACTGAGGTTGCAAATACCCACTAAAATAAATATTATCGAAACGGTTATAAATATTGAGCATTCCTTTGCCCATGTTTTTGGTAGTATCTACCAAATCCATTAAAAATTGTGCTTTGCTTTTATTACTAAATAGTAATAAAACAAGGCTTGTAAGTAACAGGTACTTTGCTTTTGCTTTCATAAGTCAGGTGAGTAAAATTGACGCAAAATAAAACTTGCCATCACGCCCTTACTCAAAATTTCCTAACATTAAGTTTACAATTTATTAATATTAAAAAAGCTGTTGCTTTTATTACAAGAATTAATACATTTTAATGCAGAACCTAGTTCCTTCAACGCTGTATGGTTTTTTCAGTTATATGAAATTATTGAAGAAAAGAATCTATTGTTGTTAAGCCGGCTGTTTACTTTGTAGCATGCCAGTCGCACCAGAAACCATATGCTACTGCACTATCTAATTTAAAGTAATCGTGCCTGTGTTTTAACAATGTTTGTTTGGCTTCGTCAAAGTTTTGCCATTTGCCTTTCAGGTCGGGTCCAAACGGACCTGATGAACCTACCATAAACTTATACTTGAATTGTTTTTCAATGGCTTTGCGTTCTCTAAAATAGGTTTCATCCATATCTCCGGCAAGTCCAAGTGTACTTTGTATTTTTCGTTTCAGGCGGGCACCAAATGATTGGCTCAAAAACTTTAATGCCTTGTCGGAAGAGGTATGGAAGTCTTCGTTTAAATTTAATACTCTGAATGATGTTTGATCAACTAACTTAAATTGGGTATAGCCTAGTTCTTTTAACCTGTAGAGTGTACCTAAAGCTTCTTCGTCTGTTATGGTTTCACCCTCGCCTACACATTCTGTTTCTACTGAAATAAATTGGGGCAACTCGCTTACTTTCTTTAATGTTTGTAAACAAACCTCATCATATCCTTCAATATCAATTTTGCAATAAAAAGGAGCTCCGTATTCGGTAATAATTGATGATAGTGTTCTTGTTTCTACTACAATGGAATTTTTACTTAAATGCGCCCTGTCTGCAATGTTTTCTTTCAGCGAATTCCAAATGGTATTCTTGCTTAGGTTAAAGTTAACTTTAGCTCCGTCTTGATCGCTTACAGCGTAATTTAATAGTATTAACTGCTTGCTGTTGTATGCTTTTTTAAATTTTATCTTTGCTTCTTCTATTAAATTAGGATCTGCATCAACAGCAATAACGGTATATCCATTTTGTAAATAGTATCCGGTATCCTCCCCCTTGTGCATCCCAATATCAATAATTAACTTATTATTCATTGTACTTAATCAAAATACCTAAAGTTCAAATATTATAATAATTTACTAACTATTCACTGCTATTACATATTATACCTATTGTATGGTATAACCATGAGTTTAACGTATGTAATTGGCTTATCGGTCAAACTCCCTACGGGTAATATTAAGCCTTATGCCTAAAGTAAAATAGGTGTTTTCCGACTTGTAAGCAACAATAGCACTGTTGCTATAACGATAGGTAACACCTGCATCTATAAATAAATTATGCTTAATCATATAGCTCGCCATAAAATCTATATATAACACTTTTGTCAGTTGTCCCTGTGCAATCGTATTGCCATATTCTCCTAAAGTACGGGTATTATAACTCAAACCTATGTTTTGTCCTACGTTTGAATTGTTTGTATCGTATCCTATTTCATAATAAATACCTTTTAGTTGTAAGTATAGTTTATTAAGGGGTTGATACCGTACGATGCCTATCAGCTCCCTGAAATTAGCTCCCAACGGATGTCCCAGGGGTTGTGCATAATTGGTAAAGGTTTGTAATGGTGAGTAAGAAGTATACATAAATGGCCTGCAAACATTGAATTCTACCTGTGCATCTAAATTGTTTACGCCAAAAACATCTATGTACTTTAGGCCTAACTGGTAAGCCCACTTATTTCCCCACCAACCATTATTAGCTGTAAGCTGGTCTAATACAAACTCACTGATTACGAGTTGTCCGTATAATGAAAAACGGTTTAAAAAATTGTATTTAAAGTTGGTACCCAGTATGGCTTTATCGGTACTGTTTAAGCCATTTTCGATTGACTTATACATAATAACGGGATTTAAGTAATTAACTTCAAAGCCGCCATTGTTATAACCGCTGTCGCGCTGAAAAATGATGGTTTCAAATACGCCCAAATTAAATTTTTTCCCTATGTTAACTGACAGGTGATGGGTGGCTGCATAGTGCCTTGCCTGTATGCCATAACCTTTGGTATTGTAGTCGCGATACTCGCTGAATATATTGGTATAATTTATTTTCCAGATGCGGGTGTTTAAACGTAAATAAAAATTATCTACTGCGTTGTTTGACATAATAAATGAACGTAGCCCATCGCCTATAAACTGCCTGCCCTGCCCCAGTTGCCAATCCATATATTTATTGGGAGAAAAGCTAATATACCCGCTTGATAAAAAATGGTTAAACTCTTTTCCATCGTATTTGGTAAATCCAATTCCCTGCAGGGTCCCTATTCTTTTATACTCTTCAATAGCCGCGGGTGTGGGCCTATATATTTCATCACTCACCTGTGAATAAAACCCTATTTTATCTGTAATATTTCCTCTTATTTCTATTCCACGGTTATTGATAAGCGCACGGTTTCCCTGGTAATCAATAGTACTTATTTGGTAGTTTAGCACAGGATTGATAACTAAGTTAAAATCGGGTATTTGTACTGAGTACAGTGCTGCTTTTTGTTTATAAAAACCTTTCAGGTTTTGGTTTTTGCTTAGGGTTATATCATTGTTTGCCCACTCAAAATTATCGGTTAATAAATAGCTTAAGTTAAATTTATCCTGGTTTGAAAGGCTGATATTGGACTGGTATTTATTATTGGCAAAATCGGCAATTGATTTTCTTCTGTAGCTTTTATTACCTGTGTGGTAATAGTTACCAGGAATAGAATCGTTTTTAATTTCAAACCTGTCGAGAATATGGTTGGTAAACGGATTTATTGGTAAATAGGTATGTTGCCCAAATACTGTTAAAGGAAATGCCAAAATAAAAATAAGGAGTAATCTTTTATCTTTCATAAAGTTACAAAAATGCAATTTTTACTCGTATTTATTTAGCTAAAATAGCAAGCTAACATAATTGCTATAAAAAAGGCTGCATTGTTCTGATGCAGCCTTTTTACAATTAAAAACTGATTTCTTATTGTTTTAAGAATTTACGGGTGCTTACCATTTGTCCGTCAATGCTTAAATTATAAAAATATAAACCGCTTGGTAAATTAGCAATGTCAATTGTTTCTGTTTGTAAACCCATGGCTGATTTTACTTGTTTTTCAACCAATATTTTTCCTGTAACATCAAGCACCTGAATGTTTACCTGTGCATTGTTTAACAACTGGAAAGGAACATTTAACTGGTTGGCAGCAGGATTAGGAAAAGCGGCAAACAAATAGTTTTTAGGCTCCACTTTTACTGACTCTATATTGGTTCCGTAGCTAAACTGTATGCGGTAATAGCCTTGATTGTATATATTGGCAGTAGCTGGCTTGGTTACTTTTTTACCATTGTTTGATTCTGCGGCAATGTAGTATTCAACTATATCGGTAGCGGTTAAATCCGGAATGCTTAAGGTACCAATGCTATAGGTAGCACTATCCGTTAAAGTCAGGGTGTTCCAGTTGCCACTGTTCTTACGCCAAACGCATGATGCTTGTCTTATACCGCTGTAGTTTTCGCATTTAGCAATAATTCTAAATTCGGTTTGCAGTGTTTTATTGGTTTGTACTTTCGGATGCCATATTCTTATCGGGTTATCGGCCGGTATTTGCATAGTAATGCAATGAATAGCTCCTCCCAGCGGGCTCATTGAGCGGCAATCAATAGGCACTACTTTATATCCGGGCATAATAGACTGGAATAACCTAACAACAGAATCGGTTTGAGCCTGATTGCCATTTATTTCATCTGAATAGGAAGGAAACAGGAAGGTATTGTTAACAGTTATACCGTTAATAAAATTACGTGCATCATTGTTTAATTGCGAACAGGTAACACTATCGTGTTTTCCGTCATCGCCTGTCGGGTGTGGAATCCTGTAAATAGTAAACGGCCTGTCGTAAGTAGATTTTAAAGCTGCCATTTTCTGGTAATTATCTTCAATTATTTGTCTGTCGCCCGCAGTAATTTCTGCCGGATATTTTGAAACCAATATGGTTTCTTCATCAATTAGTTTGGTGTATAAATCAATATGACCTGTTCCTCCATCGCAATTCAACACTGTTAATTCCTGCAGATCGTTGGTACCAAATGCTGTTTTCATGTTGTTGTAAGTGGTAGTGCTTGACCAACCCAGTATATCATTGTTAGCTACTTTTATTCCTGAACTGAAAAACATTTTTCCATATCCGTCTGTCATTAAATTTCCACCTTCTGCATTCAGCGTTGTCACATAATTTTTATAACTCATTTGTGAGGCTAAATAGCTTGGAAAGGCGTTGTCTAAATTGCGTCCGTCATAGTATTTCATATCAGCAAAACCAACACTGTCTTTGCTTCCATAGTAAAATGCCATAGGGCCAAAATCACGCATCCAGAAATCATCACCTTGCTTTACAAAAAACTTATAATTGCTAAGTGGCCAGCCTAAGTTGACCATAAACTGTTTTACTTTTATGGTATCATTGGCTTCCCATACTCTTATCCAAACTTCGCACTCCTGACTTATATAATGGGCTAACTGGGCTGAAATCCACCCATAAACACCGGTGGTATCAATACCCACAATGGCTGAAAAGTCTTCGTTGTATTCATAAGCCCAACTGATACAAACAGCTTTGCTTTCTTCAAACTCGCCCGGCATACGCATATTTGAAGGCCAAACAGTAGCTTTTCCAAAAGTTGTTTTGGCACTTTTATTATCAATCATTAACTGGTATTCGGCTTTGGTGCGGGCTACCGGCAAATGGCCGTTGCGCTTTTGTTGTCCGAATACGATGGAACTAAAGCAAATAAATAAGTAGAGTAAATAAATTTTTTTGGTCATAAACTTTGATATTAGCCGGCAAGATTATAATTATTCATGAATACTCGCAACCGCCAAAGTAATTATTACATAACTCAAACATTTGCTTAATATTGCCGGATTATTATGAAGCATATACACAGTTTAAAGGATATTATTATTTATGAGGATGAACACTTTGTATTTATTAATAAACCGGCTCACTTTTCAAGCTTAGACGACAGACATGATGATAATTTGAGTATTATTAAACTGGCTAAAAAATACGATGAAAACCTGCGTCTTTGCCATAGGTTAGATAAGGAAACAAGTGGTATTTTATTATTGGCTAAAAGCGATGAAGCTTACCGTGAAATGGCTATTAAGTTTGAAAGAAGGGAAGTTGATAAAACTTACCATGCGGTAGTGGCCGGCCAGATACAGGTAGAAAACCAAGCTATTATTTTGCCTTTAAGCCAAACCAGGAAAGGACTTGCCTTTGTAGATAAAAAGGATGGTAAACCTTCTACCACAATTATCAGTACTGAAAAGCTGTATAAACATTTTACTTTACTGGCCTGCAAGCCTGTAACGGGCAGGTTACATCAAATAAGGATTCACCTTGCATCGCAAAATTTACCTATTGTGGCTGATGAAAGTTATGGTGGACAGAATGTATTCTTATCTCAGTTTAAGCCTAAGTTTAAAGAGGGTAAATGGCAAAATGAAGAACCTATTATAAAACGGGTGGTTTTGCATGCTTATCAATTATCGTTTACGGCTTTTGATAAGGAGTATTTACAAACTGCTGAATACCCAAAGGATTTTGCAGTACTTATTAAGCAACTTGATAAGTTTGACAGTTAAAAAATAAGATTGGCATTGGAGCGTAAACTGGGCAACAGTATGCTTAAATGGGTGCCTTCGCCTAATTTTGAGTTTACTTTTATTTTACCAAAGTGCCACTCTACTATTTTTTTCACCAAGCTTAAGCCTATTCCATAACCGTTTATATGTCTTATATTATTGGACCTGTAAAATGGCTCAAAAACATGTTTTAAATCGTCTTCGCTAATACCTACTCCCTGGTCTATAATATCAAGCTTAATAACTTCATGCGAGCAGTTTAAGGTAACCTGACAGCTTTTGTCTTCGCTAAACTTACAGGCATTATCCATTACATTCATAATAGCCGATTTTAATAATGCTGCATTGCCCCTGATTATATGTGCATATTCATCATCAGGTAAGTCATCAATATTCACCACAATTTTATGCCGTTTGGTACGGGTTAATTCGCTCGAACATTCATCTAATAATTCTATAACGGAAACATTACCAAAACTTGTATTGGGGAAATTGGCATTGGCTTTTGCCAAATCGCTTAAACCGTTAATTAACTGAATCTGGTTATTGATATCGTCAATTAATGACAGGAATGTTTTAATATAAATATCGTTGGAACGGGGTTGTAATAAGAGTACTTCTATTTGCCCCTTCATTACAGTTAAAGGTGTTCTAAACTCGTGCGAAGCATTGGACACAAATGTTTTTTGTAGTTTAAACGAGTCGTCCAAACGCTCCAACATTTGGTTAAAGGTAATGGCCAACTGGGCTATTTCATCTTTTGACGGGCCTACGCTTACCCGCTCGTATAAATTGTTTTCCGATATTTTTTCTACCTGGTTAATTACATTGATAATGGGTAAAAGGGCTTGTGAAGCAAAGGTTCTGCCCAGAAAAGCGGTAATAATTAAACTCCCAAAAAATAAAGACAACAGGAACAGTAATAAGAAATTTAATTTACTTTGCCCCAACTCATCAAAGCCGGAGGTTATAACCTGGTAATTGGTATTGCCCACAGTTAGGTTAAAGCCCACATAATCGGTATCAGAGTTTATCATGTTAAACTCTTTTTTTTCCTTTAAATTATTAAATATGGTATTTACTGTTGCTTCGTCTATATGCGATTTGTTAAAGTAAAAATTATCGTATTGGTCTTTTATAATGAGCGATTGATTGGGAAAAAGGTTTAAATCATACTTAAACGTTTCGAGTACAAAATTCAAATCAATATTGCTTGAATCAAGTAAAGTACTGGCTAGTTTTTCGGTTTGTGTTTTAAGCCTTTCATTGAATTCATTCTCGCGTAACGATTTTGAAAACTGGTAAACAAAAACTGAAAATACCAATAATATAATGGCAATTATGGCCGTAAACTTAAGTGCTAGTATATTTTTTATATTCATCGAATCGTTGTAAAGAATGGTAAATTAAAAAAGCTACTTAATAAAAGTGTATCAAGCAGCTTTTTTTATTGTAATTATTTAAAATTAATTAGTCTAATTCTTTCATAATGTAACCCATACCTACCATGGTGAAAATTAAACGGGTAGGAAAATCTTTATCTACTTTTTTACGCAGGAAGTTAATGTATACATCTATAATATTGGTACCTGTATCAAAATTCACATCCCATACTTTTTCTGAAATTTCAGCACGTGAGATTACCCTGTTTTTGTTACGCAATAAATATTCTAATAAGCTAAATTCTTTACTGGTTAACTCAATGGTTCTACCTCCTCTGCGTACTACTTTTTTATTCAGGTCTAATTCTAAATCGGCCAACTTAAGTACTTTAGTATCTTGTAAGTTATCCGTATAGCGTTTGCTTAAAGCGCGTATACGTGCCAATAGTTCTTTAAATTCAAATGGTTTAACCAGGTAATCATCAGCACCTGCATCTAAACCTAAAACCTTGTCATCGGTACTGCCTAAAGCTGTTAGCATAAGAATAGGCGATTTTAGACCTTCTGCTCTTAGTTGTTTACACAAATCAATTCCATTGATGTATGGAATTAATAAATCTAAAACTATTACATCGTAATAATTTTCCAAAGCCATTTTTTTTCCGAAATAACCATCGTAAGCAACGGTTACTTCGTACGATTGTTCTTCAAGACCTTGCTTTAAAAAAGCGGCTACTTTTGGTTCATCTTCTACTACTAATATTTTCATAAGGGTTAATAATTTAATTAAACACTAATATTCAGAAAGAGGTGAGTTTAATATTAATACCAAATTAATAAATGATTAATTTTTAGGAGTCAGCTGATTTAAATATTCTTCGGGACTCATTCCATATTTAATAACCCTGCGTCTTTTACCTACTAATAATGTTTGCGGAAGCCCTCTTATACCAAGCCTTTTGTTAATTAGCTTATGTCCTAACGCCACGGTATAATTTGCTTTTGACTGGCTTCCGTAAATACGAACAGTAAAACTTTTATTGGTATACAAAAACATTATTACCCTGATACTACATGAATCAATGGCTGCTATTTTGCGTAGAATGGCTGTGTCTTTTTCAAAGTTTTTTGACGTAAGTGAAGTAAAATACATAAACACCTGATGGTGGTTTAATTTTTTTAAATTTTTCTTTTCGCCTTTATGTGTTGTAATAACAAGCTTTGGTATTTTTTGGCCTATGGCTATTTTACCAAAAAGCATATCGCTGGTCGACAAAATTATTTTTACATAATTACCTCCGGCATCTGCTTCTAATAACTGGAATATCTGCCCGTTCTTTTCAAAGTAGTTTTGCGATTTATCTTTTGATAGTTTAACGGTAAATAAATCGTTGGTGGTATCGAAAATAGAATCGTTGTAATTAATAATAACTACCCTGTCGGTATCTGCATCGTTAAACAAACCGTTTGAGTTGGCATCGTGCAAGGCTATTCTAAAGCTATCGCCATTTATTTTAACTATACCACTTTTGGCTAAATATCTTTGTTCTCTGTAAGTAAAATCAAGGCCAATAAAGCTTCTGTCTTTATAATAATATTTATAATACTCATCTTTATACTTACGCAAATCTAGCTTGCCAAACAAAATAGTGCGGGTCAGTAATACTTTATTACCTCCTTCTTTGTTTTGCTCATTGGTTAAGATTACTTCTGTTCCTTTCTGATAGTAGTAAGGCAACACTTGTTTCTCATCATCAGTAAAATCAAAGTTTTGGTTTTTATCTACCCACAAGGTCGGATTCTGGCTAAGGTAATCGCCTACTAATACGGTTACATAGCCATCGTTTTGGGTACTGTGTGAGCCTGTAAAAAACAAAAAACCATAAGCGTAATTTTTATAGCCTTTTGGCTTTTTAATAATAATTGGTTTTGCCGGTTTCAGGTCTTCAAAACCCATACTTAAAATCGTGTCGCCCTCTGCTTTAAATAAAGCCAGAGTGTTTTCGTATTTATGAAATCTGTCGTCCTTTCCCCACGTATTTAATGGTATGGTTAATGTATCGGCCTGAGCAAATGCGGTTACTACTTTTAAAGCTAATACCAATAAAAAAAACGTTCTCATATAATCTAAATAAAATATAAAGTTGGGGAACCTATAAAACCAAGCCTAGTTGGAAGCTAACATATCATAAAAGTCCTGTTCGCTTATAATAGCAATACTTAATTCCGTTGCTTTTTTCAGTTTTTCCGGCCCCATTTTGTCACCTGCAATTAAGTAATTTAAATTCTTAGATACACCAGCAATATTTCTACCACCATTTATTTCGATTAATTTTTTCAAATCGTCCCTGCCAATGCTAAAGCTACCGCTTACTAAAAAAGTTTTTCCGTCCAGTTTATTGCTTCGTTGTACCCCCACTTCTTCTTCCAGTGCCAGCTTTAAACCATGATGCTTTAGCTTTTCTATCATTTGTATGTTTTCTGCATCGCTGAAAAATTGGGTTAAATGTTCGGCTATCTTATCACCTATTTCATAAATATGGGCTATTTGTTCTTTGCTGGCTGCTATCATATTATCAATGGTTAAAAACTGCTTAGCTAATTTTTTAGCAACGGTTTCCCCTACCATTCTAATACCCAAACTAAATAAAACCCTTTCAAACGGAACTGCTTTGGAAGCTTCAATTCCGTTTATAATGTTTTGTGCAGATTTTTCCTTTATAGAGCGTTTCTTTGTTTTTTCTTCTTCGCCTTCTTCCGTTGTTTCAATCGTTAAATTTAATATCTGCTCATACTTTAAATCGTATAAATCGGCATAAGTTTTAATTAAACCTAGTTTGTAAAATGCTGCTACCGTTTCACCTCCCAGACTATCAATATTCATCGCTTTACGGCTCACAAAATGTTCTATGCTGCCAATAATTTGTGGCGGGCAATGGCTTATATTGGGGCAATAATGTATGGCTTCGCCTTCCTTGCGTACTAACTCAGTTTTACATTCGGGACATTCGGTTGCATAGATTATTTTTTGTGCCTCTGCACTTCTTTTGTTTACATCCACACCTACAATTTTCGGAATAATCTCTCCTCCTTTTTCTACAAAAACAGTATCAGCATCATGTAAATCTAAACGCTCCAATTCATCAGCATTATACAAGCTGGCACGCTTTACGGTGGTGCCGGCCAGTTGCACAGGTTTTAAATTGGCTACCGGTGTAATGGCTCCTGTGCGCCCAACCTGGTAAGTTACTTTTTCTAACTGTGTAACAGCAGTGGCTGCTTTGTATTTATAGGAAATAGCCCAACGTGGATTTTTAGCCGTAAAGCCCAAATCTTCCTGCTGTAGGTAATTATTTACTTTTATAACTATGCCGTCTATTTCATAACTTAAGTTGTGGCGTTCTGTTTCAAAATGTTTAATAAACTTAAAAACCTCATCAATATTACTGCACAGCTCGGAATGTTTGCTCACCTGGAATCCCCAGCTCTCGGCCAGTTTCAAACTGTCAAAATGGGTTTCGCTCAGTTTATTATCCGCATATAAAAAATATAAAAATGCATCCAGCGGACGTTTAGCTACTTCGTTGCTGTCCTGCATTTTTAAAGTACCACTCGCAAAGTTGCGGGGGTTCTTATACAGCTTTTCACGAATCTGTGTTTCGTTATAAATTTCTTTGTCTTCTAATTCTTTCCGGTAATCAGCATTCAATTTTTCAAAGGTTTTTTTATGCATAAAAACCTCCCCGCGTATTTCAAAACTGGCCGGGTAATCATTTCCTTTTAACTGGTGTGGTATTGATTTAATGGTTTTTACATTATTGGTTACATCATCACCTTGTGTTCCATCGCCACGGGTAACGGCACGTACCAACTTTCCATTTTCGTAACTTAAGCTAATGGCCAAACCATCAAACTTCAGCTCGCACACATATTCAAACTCGTTTCCTATTGCTTTTTTTATACGTTCATCAAAATCGCGTAAGTCTTCTTCGTTATAGGTATTACCCAAACTCAGCATGGGGTATTTATGCTTTACTGTTTCAAAATCTTTGGTAATGGTTCCTCCCACTTTTAAGGTGGGTGATTGTGCATTTTGCAAATGGGGAAACTGTTTCTCTAACTCAATTAATTTTTGCAGCAGTGCATCAAATTCAATATCGCTGATAGTAGGATTAGAAAGGGTGTAATAATTATAATTATGCTTTTCAATCTGGTTGCTCAGCTCATCAATCAAAATTTTTGCCTCTAATTCATTCATGCTGCTAAATAAATGTTTTAGCACAATAAATTTTCAATAGTTTTTATACCATCGCCAATTACCAATAAAGCAACAGCAGATATTTTCAAACATTTATCATACTTAACAAACAAGTAACAGAATGCTTTTACATTTGCCGCAAAAGCAAGCAGCGTGCAAAAATTATTGCAGTTATTCACAACAAAAATTTCACAGGTTTTAACTTATGGATTAAGCCCGTTTCAACTGGCCATTACTTTAAGTTTTGGTATTACTTTGGGGTTGTTTCCTTTTATTGGCTTAACTTCTATTCTGTGTTTTGTGTTTGCTTTTGTATTCAGGCTCAACTTAATTGTTATCCAGCTCGTAAACTGGATAGTAGCTCCCTTACAACTGGCTTTATTGGTACCTTTTTACCAAATAGGAAATTATTTTAATAGTTACTTTTCTAACGCCACAATAACTGTTAATACAGCTAAAGTAAATGTAATAGAGTCTAATCTGTTTCAAAAACTGCTGCTGTTAATCGACTCGCAAATACTGGCTATTTTCGGCTGGGCTGTTATTTGTATTCCTTTTGCTTTGTCCATACATTTTATCAGTCTATTCTTTTATAAAAAATACCTGCATAAAAAGGCAAACCCGGCCATATAATTAAATCTCTCTGGTTTATCTAATTTTCTAAAATAATTTTCAAGCAACTAAACAATTAGCTGTTTTATTACTTTTAAGTTTTTATATAATTGTACTAAAAATAACAATAACATGGACATTCAGGCTCTGATTGCTTTTTTGAAAAAGCTTAATAATAACAACAATAAAGAATGGTTTGATCTGCATAAAAAGGAATATGATAAGCTGCGTGCAGACTGGATTGAAATGGCAACCAAAGTAATTAAGCAAACAGCTGTTTTTGATGCAGGCATTGGCGACCTGGACCCTAAAAAATGTATTTTCAGAATTAACCGTGATGTGCGTTTTTCGGCTAATAAAGCGCCTTACAAAAACAATTTTGGCATGAGCTTAAGTAAAGGTGGTAAAGCATCTGACTTTTGCGGTTACTACGTTCATATTCAACCGGGCGAAGTTTTTATTGCGGGAGGCTCTTACCAACCTATGCCTGATAGGCTGGCCGCCATCAGGCAGGAAATTGATTATAACCTGGATGAATTTAAAAGTATTGTGGAGCATAAGGATTTTGTAAAACACTTCGGTGGACTTTCAGGCGATAAACTGCAACGTCCGCCTAAAGGTTATGAAGCTGAAAACCCTGCCATTGAATACATTAAGCACAAAGGCTTTTTAGCGTATGCAAAAATTGACGATAAAAATTTAACTGAAAAAGACTTACTAAAACATTGCCAAACCCTGTTTAAGGCTATGAAACCACTGAATGACTTTTTAAACAGAGCCATTTCAGGCTAAGGTAAATACCTTATTTTTTTGCATATCAATTAAATTGATTTAGCTTCGCGCCAGTTTTATTGCTATGCAAATTGAATTATTAAAATCAAAAATACACCGCGTAAAAATTACGCAAACCGAGTTACACTATGTAGGCAGCATTACCATTGATGAAGATTTGATGGATGCAGCCAATATGATAGAAAACGAAAAAGTGCAGGTGGTGAATGTAAATAACGGTGAAAGACTTGAAACTTACATTATTAAAGGAGAAAGAGGTTCGGGAGTTATATGCCTGAATGGTCCTGCTGCCCGCAAAGCTGCGGTTGGCGACCCTGTTATTATTATATCGTATTGTGCAATGGAATTTGAGGAGGCGAAAAAATATACTCCTATTGCTATTTATACTGACAACAACAACAAACTAAACTAGTTTGAGTACTAGCCTGAAAAAAATAATTCAATATGCAATAATCATTGCCGTTGGTGGTGGTTTTATGTATTATGTTTTTAAAAACCAGGATTGGGCTGAACTTTGGTCAAAAATAAGTTCGGCTAATCTACTCTGGTTGGGCATTGGTATGGCCGTTTCTGTTTTCAGCCACTGGCTGAGGGCTTACAGGGCTATATTGATGTATGATGCCATGAATTACAAAATAAAAACGGACAATAGTTTTTACGCAGTAATAATTGGCTACATGATGAATTATTTTATTCCACGTGCGGGAGAAGTGGCTCGTTGTGCTTCGCTTAACAAATCAGACAACTTACCTATAGAAAAGTCGTTAGGTAGTGTAATTACCGAGCGTTTGTTCGATTTACTGATTATGGTATTTTTATTGGCACTTGTGTTTTTTATACAGTTTGACCTGATTTGGGGCTTTATTCAAAAAACCATTGCCAATAATCAAACAGCAGCTACCGGCACCTTGCCACTTAAATGGATTGCTTTGGCTTTAGTACTTGCTATAGGTGCTTGTATTTATTTGCTGCGCGATAAAATAAAATCTTTAGCCATTTACAACAAAGTAGTTTCTTTACTTAAAGGCTTTCTGGATGGTTTACTGAGTATCAGGAATGTAAAAAAACCTTTTTTATTCGTATTCCTTTCGTTTGGTATCTGGGCTTGTTATATATTAATGATGTATTGCTGCTTTTTTGCCCTGCCAAGTACTGCTGCATTAAGTTTCACTGCCTGCTTAACCGTATTTGCCATTGGAACCATTGGCGTTGCCTTACCTGCCCCCGGAGCAGGAGCAGGCACTTATCATTATTTTATTTCGCAAAGTTTATTATTATTCGGTGTAGCTGAAGCTGATGGTGTTGCTTATGCCACCATGGTACATGGCGCTCAAATGATAATGATAATTGTATTGGGGCTTTTAAGCAGCTTAATATTGTTGCTAAAGAAAAAAGCCTGATAAGGTTTATTATTTAAATTACTACCTGACATGACACATATTAAAGCCATCCACGATAAAATACATACCTGGGAAAGCCTTGCTGAACAAGTAAAACAATGGCAGCAGGAAGGAAAAAAAATAGTTTTTAGCAATGGCTGTTTTGACTTACTGCACAAAGGCCACGTTGATTACTTAAACCGCGCGGCTGACATGGGTGATGTATTGGTAATGGGTTTAAATACTGATGCATCGGTAAGCGAACTAAAAGGACCACACCGCCCTATTCAAGACGAGCAATCGCGCTTACTCATTATAGCTGCGTTACAATGTGTAAGTGCAGTAACCTTATTTGCACAGGAAACCCCTTACGATTTGATAAAACTGGTACAACCTGATGTTTTGGTTAAAGGAAGTGATTATAAACCGGAAGATATAGTTGGTTATGATATTGTTACTGCTAAAGGTGGTGAAGTAAAAACCATTCCTTTTTTACCTGGTTTCTCTACCAGTGGCATTGAAAAAAAAATAAAACTTTCTTAAATGGGTAAAAATTATTGAATAGAGTCACTTAAACCACTGCCGCCATTCAAAATATCTATCTGATTTTTAATAAAAGCATCTTTGGCTTTAATGGCCTGGCTCAATGAATCTGTTCTAAACATTAACTCTTCCAGATTACGTTTACTGTCAGAATCACTATAACCCGGTACTAACTCACGAAAAGGTGTGGTAAAAACTAAAAAAATTATTATTACTGTAAATAACACTACAAAAGAACTTAATCCAACGAAAACGTTCATGGGAGTAAGCTTAAACGAAAACTTCTCTTCAAACGTTTCGTCATTAATAATTACTAAACGTAAGGGTAATTTTAACTTACGTAAAAACTTTTGTCGTTTTGATTCCAAATTAGCCGATAATGATTAAAATTGTAAACTCAGATTTTCGTCAAAAATATAAATTTAGATTGCTTTTGAACTATTTTAATAATAGATATTTTTATAAAACTATAAGTGCCTTATGTATAGCTATGGTATTGTTTTTTTCGTGTAACCCTACCCGGGATAGATGGATTAACCGAAAATGGCATAGCATGACGGGACATTACAATATTTATTTCAATGGTGAACAAAAGTTAAATGATGCCATTAGCAACCTGAAAGCGGGCCATGTTAATGACTTTAATAAAATACTGGATGTTTTCCCTTATGGCGATGAAGCTGCGGCTAAAGGGGTAAGCAATGCGCTGGATGAGGCCATGAAAAAGTTTTCAGGCGCCATACAATTGCATCAGGTTGGCTCTTATACCGATGAAGCCTGGTTTGCCATAGCTAAAACCCATTTTTTTAAACGCGATTTTTATGCAAGCCAGGAGGCTTTGCAGTTTATGATTAGCAAATACCCTGCTACGTATAAAAACATTTCGACCGCCTGGTTAGCCAAAACCTATATAGGCTTAAAAAAAACACCTGAAGCGGAAGCTGTTATTGGCCTGGTACTTTCCAATAAAAATATTCAGAAGGAAGATATAGCGGAAATATATGCTACTGCTGCTGATGTAAACATAAGGCTGGAGAAATACAAATCGGCTATTGACAATTTAAACAAGGTTTTAAAAGAAGGTAAGGTTGACAAGGAAACTAAAATACGCTACCGTTACATATTAGGGCAGTTGTATGTTATAGCTGATGACAAAAAAAATGCGCTGGTTAATTTTAATAAAGTAATTGGTCTGGTACCTGCTTACGATTTTGCTTTTAACGCCACTATTAACATTACTAAGTTATACGATGTAAATGATAAGGTAGCTGTAAACAAAGTAAGACGCAGTTTACGCAGAATGGCTAATGACGATAAAAATATTGATTACCTTGATCAGATTTATTATGAGTTAGGTAAACTGGAACTATCGCAAAAAAACAACGATGCTGCCATTGCTGCTTTCAAAAAATCTACTTTTAAAAGCACCAAAAACAAAGAGCAAAAAACAAAATCGTATTACGAACTGGCTAAGTTATATTTTGACCTGAAAAATTACAAAAATGCCAAATTGTATTACGACTCTACTGCTGCTTTAATCAGTAAAACCGATAAACAATACAATACTATTACAAGTACCAAAGCTGTATTAAGCGAACTGATTAATAATATTACCGTTTACGAAACAGAAGATAGCTTACAAAAATTAAGCACGCTAAGTAAAGCTGATTTAAATAAAAAAGTAACTGATTGGATAAATAACTATAACAAGCAAAGAGAATTGGCAGCCAAAGAGGCTAAAAAAAATAAATCAATTGAGTTAAGTAATCAGGCCAATCAGAATATAGCAACTCCTAACACACCGAGCATTGGCGATGCATCTAACCAATGGTACTTTTACAATACGGCTTTACTAACCAGTGGATCTGCAGAGTTTTTCAGCAATAAAAAATGGGGCCAGCGCGTTAATGAAGATTTTTGGAGAATAGCTTCGAAGGAAAAAAACAAAGCAGCTACTCCTACTCCCGATGCGGGCAAAGACAGTAGTGATGAGAAAAAACTGAGTCCTGAGGAGCAAAAGAACAAAGACAAACAACAGAGTGATATTGCAGAGAAAGAAGAGAACAAACCTGTTGTTAAATTTTTTGGTGACTCTTTAAAAGATGCATGGGTCAAAAATGTTCCGTTTACCAAACAAGCATTGGAAAACTCCAACTTAAATTTAATGGAGGCCTTGCATAACCTGGGCTTGATTTACTATAACAAGATAAAGAATTATAAGGAAGCTATTGGTTATTTTAATATGCTGGAAAGTAAATTCCCTAAAAGCGATTATGAACCGGAGGCTTGGTATTACCTGCATAAATCGCACGATGAGTTGAAAGAAAAAAATAACGCTAAAGTTTACAAAGATGATTTGTTAAAGCAATATCCTGATAATCCATATTCGTTATTGCTACAAGGCAAATCGGCCAA